>NZ_JAAMNH020000002.1 GCF_011065935.2 Clostridium estertheticum
AAATGGGAAGCTGGTATTCCATAAATTGAGTGGGGAAATAATAGCATAACAATTTATGTTCACATGTTCATCGTCTCTGGTAATTATATAAAAAAATGAAGATAAAGCAGATTATTTGTATTTTCTATGAAAGGCTACGCACTAAACAGGGAGATTTAATAGGTGTTTCAAGGTACACTATTATGCAGGTTGCAAACAAAAAATCGAAGAATACCTGAAATGTATTTTTTAAAAATAGTGATACTGATAGAATGTGTAGCGGGCTTGAAATTTATACAGATCAAAGTAATAGTGTGTTGAAATTAATAGGGTAAAATGAATACGAACTGAGATTATTTGAAAATTAAATATTGTGGTTTTTTAAGTTAGGGGGGATATGAAATATGGCTTCAATCGAATATGCAATAGACATAAATGGGAAAAGAATATCTGCACAGGAAGCAATTTGTTACTTAACTTACCAATGTCCATACTGTTTGGACAGCGTAAATGTTCGTAAAGGTAATGTGTATGTTGATTATTTTGCACATTCAAAAATCAAGGATAGAACGCCACTCCAGCAAATATGTCCTGGTTATAAAGGCAATGAGCATTCTATCATTAATAATACACTTGATAAAATGTACATTAATAATGGGGGTGTTCCATTATATTTGTGTAGTGAAAATGATAGATTTGAGCTAAGAGCTTACTTTCCAACACTTAGTGATACTAGCATGTTGAAATTAAAAGAAATTAATGCGAAAATATGCGTTAATACTAAAGCTACATATGACACTGATAGAGCAATTTATAATATAAATAACTTACACTATTATAAAGTTGATACGCCAAGGGCTTGGATTGATATAAAGTGTGAGCCCAATGTGTATTTACCAGAAATGCAAAGGAAGTGGCTTTGGGGCATTAGAGGTATTGATCTGAACAATGATATTTATCATTGTAATAAAGCAGGTGGATATAGAGTTGCATTAAAGGCAAATATTAGTGTGGGTAAAACATATAGGGTTATATTTGAAAATTGTAATCCAACTATAAACGGCATTAAATTTATTGAACTTGGTAGTATTCAATTAAATCAAGGCTACTTAAATAGAAAAGTAATATTTAGTGTTTATTCAATGAAATTAAACTTATATACAGAAGAGGCAAGGAAATTCATAGAAAGTAAGGGATACAATTTGATTGATGGTGATAATGAACTGTTGCCACTATGGCCACCTGCTGTGTTTGAAGGTAATGAACTTAAATATGATCATTCTAATGCACTTTTTTTACATATTGATAACACAAATAAAGAACGTGTATATTATACACATGCTAATGGACTTACTCCAGTAAGTGGTGATAACAAATCTGCAATTATAAAAATTGCGATTAATGATAACAAAACTGTCGCTGTGTCAGGCACAAAGGATAATCTAATAGAAGAAATAAAGTATAATATAGTTCGAGTAGATAGTCTCGTGCAAAAAGATCCAATAACACTAAATTTGATAGTGAGGGATATTAATGATAACATATTTGATTTTACGAATGAGTACTTAAAGCCAGCTGAAGATGGGATACTTATGATAAATTCAAATATGCTTTTTACCGCGGTTGTTTCAAATGAAAATTATGTGGTATCTTCTAGCAAAGTTCGCTTTGAAAAGGTTAGGTCTTTCGATGAATTAGTTATAAATAGTAAAGCGTTTGGTATTCTTAAATATAAATATAAATATAAATATAAAAGTAAAAACCAAAAACAAAATGTACCAGTATTAGATTTTAGAAAAATATATTTGGTTTTATATGGGTGTACGGCGCCTACAACAAATACAAATGAGCATAATGTTGAGTTATTATATCTACTTTCAAAAAATAGTAATGACGATAATATTAATCTATACAGATTAATTGAGTTGTGGGTTAAAACTAATAGAATTCCGGTATCAGCTATAAAACACTTAGAAAGAATGAGAATAGCTTTAGGAGGTATTAACTAATGAAACAAAGAATTCAAATATCCGAAAATGTTTTGAATGATTTAAGTGATGATGAACTGCATTTATTAATAAATATAATTAGTAAAGAAGACCTAATTGATTTAATAAAGAATAATCAAAAAGAATTTAAGAAAGATATTAGGGGATTTAATAGACTTGATGTCAAACATTTCCCCACCAATTTATTGCACAAAATTTATTTGAATCGATTTAAAAAAGGTGATTATATTGTAATTAAAAGAATAAAGATATGCGCAAAGTTTGTTGTAAATATTGTAAATGATTCGATGATTGAGGAAACCTCAAATGAAAACTATTTTTATGACACAGTTCAGAACAATGATATTAATAATTTTTCTAACCTTGTTGAAAAAATTTTAATTGAATTAAAACCAGAAAACATAAAACTTTTCTTTAAATTAATGGGACATGAATTAAATGCTATCCAAAATGATTATATTGATAAAAATATGCAGTTCATATTAGAAAAACAGGCTTTGAGTGTAAAGATTAAAAAAGATTTTGAAGAGAAGGCTAGTGAGTTAAATTCGCAACATAAAACTGAGATTTCTACTTTAAATGATGAAATTAAAGATTTGGAGAATCAATTGAAGTTAAGGAAACAGGAAGTTGTGGATGAGCAAAACCGTTCAAGTGCATCAGTTGATAAACTTAATTCTATAGGAGAAACTGCAAATACTAAAGTGAAAAATCTAAAAAATAACATTAATGATTTAAATAAAAAAATTGAAGAACTGATAACAGAAATTTCAAATAAAGTTGCTATTATAAAAGAGCGAGATATAATGATAAATTCTTTGAATGAAAGATTAAATTTGAAATTTGAAGAATATTCTGTCATAGCAAAAAAGCAATGGGAAACAGAAAATCAAGTTTTATTGAATAAGCATAGGGACTTGGATAACGCTTGCAGTGAATTTCAAAAGGAAGAGAAAAGATTAAAAGCTGTTATAGAGTTATTAGTTGGTAAGGTAGGTTATTACGATTTGATAGTGAAACAATATATTCAAGATATTGATAAAAATATAATAGAAAATGCATTAAATACTTCTTTGTTAAAATTTAGTACTAAAATAAACAAACAAGAAACTTCCAACATTAACAGTACAAGCAGACCGTATACGAAAATAAACGTAAAAGGCGAGAAATTATCGGGTTGCCAAGATATAAACACCTTTTCTGAAAATATAGCAAATAATTTAGAAAAAATAGGGGTTGGAAACATCTCAGATGAAATCGCAAACTATATTATTGGCATTTTAGCTTCCGGATTAACCCCGTTAATTTGTGGTTATAAATCTAGGGAAGTTGCAACTGCAATTAGCACAGCATATGGGGGAGAAACACCATATATTATTACATTGCCGAATGGTTACACAAATGCTAGAGAGTTGACAGATATATATTATGAATCGAGTGCTTCGTCAATTTTGATTGAAGACGCACTGGGAACTATGAATGAAAATGCCTTATTGCCATTGCTAAGGGATAAATCGCAAAATGATTTTGCACAGAAAATGCTAATCCTATCAGCAGAAAATTCTGATTCAGTTAAATATATGCCAAAAAGTTTTTTCAATTATGTCGCATTAGTATCTATTGACAAGTTTTCATCAGCTAAAAAAGTAGAATACATATACAGCAATGCGCAGGATGTATTAGAGAAATTTATTGTTTATGAGAGTTTTGATGCTGAGCTCAAGAAAATAAAAAAACTATTAAAAGATTTAAAATTGGGAAATTCATATAAAGCGCTAAGAGCAACTATTGTTGCTTATTCGAATAGACTGTCTAATATTAAAGATGCTATTCAAGGGTATGCAAGGTGTGAATTGAAAATGGTATGTCAGTATAATGATTTATATGATCAAATAGAGAAAAATATTAATTCAAATATAAGCGATTTAGAAAATAATTTATTCGACATTGTCAAAGGTGATTTTGATGAGTAACATTTTAATTGAACAATTATGTTTTGATTTGAATATTAGTAAATTCAATACAGAAACTGAAGAGGAATATGGCAGTAGACTAATATATTCAGCATTAGTATCATGGGCAAGAGTTCAAGTATTAGGTAAATCATATACTGATATTCATTATTTTAATGATGAGGAATTAGAGTATCATAATGTGGATATTATGCATATTCAATCTAGATTAGCACAAGTCGCATATGGTATGTTAAATGCTATACCACATAATTCTAAATGGAATAAGAATGCTGATTTTGAAAGTTGCTCTAATGAATTATCAAGCAGCATAGTTGATGAATTAATTTTTTGCTATGAATTATCAAAACTTAATAATAGACGATTGACACCTTCACCTAAAAGAATTGCAACCTTTAACAATAATCAATTGGTGTTGGGTGGAACTACCTGGAAGGAGAAAAACCTATATTCTGTTGGCATCGGTAGATGGTCAGTTGCATCAGCATTACCCATTGATTACAAAGATACTATGAATTTATCTAAGTATCCAACTATTGAATATTGCAAAATATTAAAAAATAATGCTGTATGGCAAGTAAATGAATTAAATGGTATATATCAAATTTTCAAGGTTGGTAGTAACAGTTGGTATTCAAAATCATGGGTTGATTTAAACAGCAATAAAATACCAATAGGATTATCTTTGCTAAAGAATATGGAAACAGATGGTGGTTATTTTTTAGTAAAAAATGACGATGATGGTATTTTGTCTGCTAAACTTGATAAGTGGTATTATGATGAAAAAGAAATATATAGAATTATGTATTCATTAAATACTTATAACAAAACTCCTGCTATATTTAAGGCTGAAAATCATGATGACAATATATTGCTTAAATGCAACAGTAGAATACCTAATGCAGAAATGAGAATTTTACTTATGTCATCTTGGCCACAAACAACATATGATGATATTTTCAGAAGAATAATCCCCAAGTTTCTTTGGGAGGATGTTGAAAAATGTTTAAATGACCTAGGAGTTATTATACAATTTGAAAGTGAAAATAAGGAGTTGACACGATGAGCGAACTTGGTATTAGAAAAACGCATGAAAAATTAAAAGGAAAATTATCTGATTATATTAAAGCACAATATTTTGCTGAAAATGAACTTTTACTTCAAGCAACTGATGAATTATTAAACAAGAGAGGCGTGCTTTTTCAAGATCCATTTATAGAAGCAACAAAAAGTTATGAAATAGTATCTGATGGCTTTCAAAACTCAAACTTGAATTTAGATATAAAAAATTACTTATCAATGCTTATTGAAAATAAGCTTGGTGTATTCAATACTCCATTTTATCATCAAGTTAAGGCCTTAGAAGAATTTTATGAAGGTAAGGATTTACTTGTAACAACGGGGACAGGTTCTGGTAAAACAGAATGTTTTATTTGGCCTATATTAACAGAATTAATTAGAGAGGCTTCAACATCAGAAAAAAATTGGCAACAAGAAGGGATTAGGGCGTTAGTTTTATATCCAATGAATGCACTTGTATCCGACCAATTAGGAAGAATACGTAACATAATTGGGAGAGAAGATGATGCTTACATGGATATTATAAAATCTATGTCAAATAAAGAAATAAGAAGACCACGATTTGGTATGTATACAGGTAGGACTCCCTATGCTGGAGACAATAATGAAGATAAAAACAAAAATTTAGCGAAATTAATAGCTAAAAACTATATAAATTGCAATGAGAACGCTTATATAGAGCTTTCAAAAATTGGTCGAATTCCAACAAAAGATTTGAATTGTTTTGTAAGCAACTTAAGAAACAATGAACAATCCCCATCACCTAATGATTCAGAATTATATACAAGGGGTGAAATGCAAAAGATATGTCCAGATATACTTATTACCAACTATAGCATGCTAGAATATATGTTAATGCGACCAATTGAACAATGTTTTTGGAGCAAAACGCTTGAATGGTTAAATAGTTCAAAAGAAAACAAATTACTGTTAGTTATTGATGAAGCTCATATGTATCGTGGTGCATCTGGTGGAGAGGTATCATTGCTTGTCAGACGACTAATGGATAAATTAAACATAAATAGAGATAAAATCAGGTGTATCTTAACAAGTGCCAGTGTTCCAGATGGAAAAGAAGCAGAACTCAGAGAATTTGCTTGTGGATTAACAGGACAAAATTTAGAAAATGATAGATTTTCTATTATACGAGGAAAATCTGAGAGTTTTTCTAAAAATGCAAAGGGCACTCTGGTTGATGCTGAAGCATTAGGTTCTTTAAATCATGACAAGTTACAAGGCTCAAATCAAGAGGTAATAGTAGAATTAAATAAACTGGTAAATATATTTAAATGGAAATCTGAAATAGAAAACATTCCTGTTTGGTTGTATGAAAATTTATCAACATATCCACCAATGTTAGAATTGATTATGATGTGCAGTGGCAAAGCCATAGAATTCAGCAAAATTGCAAGTGGTGTTTTTGAAAATGTAGAGCAAAAACAGGCTGAAAAGGCAACAGAAATATTACTTTCACTTGGGACTTTATCAAAATCAAAACAAAACAAGGTATTACTACCATCTCGGGTGCATTTGATGTTCAAAGGATTAAATGGTATATTTGCATGCTTAAATCCTAATTGTACTCATAACCACGAGTTTATGGGAATTAAAATTGGTAACATAGATGAAAATTTAAATTTTGAATGTCCTCATTGCAAAGCAAGAGTTTTTGAACTTATTTGTGATAGAAGATGTGGAACTATTTTTATTCGTGCTTTTAAAGATAAAAGTGATCCGAATAATTTTCTATGGCAAGAGCAGAACAAGCTTATATATGAACCTGAAGAAATACATTTATGGATTGCGCCCAAAGATAGAATGGATATATTTAAGAATGATGTTAAAAAAAGTAAGGCTAAAGAAAATTCCATGTTTGGATATATAGATTCTAAAACAGGCATATTATTTTACGATGAAAAGTATGAGAATAATTGTGAATTCATTAAAGTATTAATACCAACAACGCAATACAACAAAAATCTTAGGGCCTATACTTTTACAAGTTGTCCTAATTGCGGAAGAGAAAAAACCAAATTAACTCCATTTAGAACGAGAGGAAATGAGCCATTTGCCAATATTGTAACCGAACAATTATTAGCTCAACCAGTGCGGGATGGAAAATTAAAAAATGATGGTAAAAAAGTGTTGTTGTTTTCTGATAGTAGACAACGGGCGGCTACGCTTGCCCGAGATATAACTATAGCTACAGATGGAGATGCTGGAAGGCAAGCATTATTTTTAGCTGCAAAATTATTAGAAGGAAAATATGGGCACGGAGCTGTACCGATAAGCCTGCTTTATTATGCATTTTTAAAGGTAGTTTATGATAATGAGTTGAGCTTTTTCTATGGGGACGAAAAGGATAGCTTTAAATCTCAGCTTAAGAATTATGCAGAGTTATATGCAGATAAAGAAAATCCACGATATATTAAGATGGCAAGTAATATAGGAAGTCCACCAAAGATGTTTTATCAATTGATATTAAAAAACATAAGTGACAGTTATAGGTCTTTTAATAACCTGTGCTTAGGACAAATTATTTTAATTGAAAATGGAGAGGATGGAGAGGATTTAGAAGAAGAAGTTTTGGATAAGGTAGCAACAAAATCAAAGATTTCGATTAATTTAATAAGAAAAATTTATAATGCTTGGATTCAAAGTTTAATTGTTAGGGATATTGCGGTTTTTCCGGAATTAGAAGATGAAGTTAGAGATAGCATATTATCATATGACAGTGGTGGATTTGGTATAGATGAAAAGGATAAATTTCCACAATACTTAATAAAATTACTTAAAAGAAACAATATTACAGATGAACAGATCCTAATATTGCGTGAAAAATTTGATTTACTTACAGATAATATAAAAGATATTGAGAGTAATCATAATAGAAAATATATATTGCCAGGCAGGTTAACTCTAAAAACTAATGAAAGTGGAATATGGTATAGGTGTAACCGATGTGCTGGAAAATCAACTTTCACACTGTTTGATAGTTGCATTTATTGTGGAAGTGATAAACATATATCAGAAATATCTAACAAAGGATTAGATAGATATAACTTTTGGAGAAAACCTGTTATAGAAGCTATTAATGGTAGTCAGATTAAAAATTCCACTACTGAAGAACATACCGCTCAATTATCACATAAAGACCAGAAAAATGATGTGTGGGTTACTACCGAACAGTATGAAATGAGATTTAGGGATATTGTTATCGATGAAGATAATGAACCAATAGATATATTAAGTTGTACGACCACAATGGAAGTTGGTATTGATATAGGTTCCTTGACTGCAGTTGGACTTAGAAATGTACCGCCTATGCGTGAAAATTATCAACAACGTGCGGGAAGAGCAGGAAGAAAAGGAGCAGCGGTTTCAACGATTGTTACATATACGGAAAATGGCCCTCATGATTCTTGGTATTTTAAAAATCCAGATGAGATAATAGCTGGTGAACCAAGAATACCTTGGATTGATTATAATAACCCTAAATTAATTAAAAGGCATGTTAATTTAATTTTTTTACAAGAATATTTTTTAACTAAAAATAGCAGTATTGATGCTGCAGATGTTGTTATATTTTTCAATTCAACTTCAACAATGAATTATATGGACTTTATTGATTGGTTACAATCTAAAGTACCTTTAGACGAAAAGAGAGCAAAAATATTAATGCCTAACGTAGCGGATTTTGATTGGTCTATATACAAAAGAGAATTTGAAAGAGACTTATCATTATTAGGTGATAAGGTAAAAAACAATCCGATACTTTATAAAAGAAAAGAGATATCTAAAGTAGACAAAGATGAATCAGAACAATCAAATAATATTAGGTTACTTGATGTATTGTTTACTGAAGGATTTCTTCCTACTTACTCATTTCCACGCAATATTGTTCATTTTTGGATAGAAGATAAGTATGGCAAGATAAAGGAAAGTCCAGAACGAAGTGTTGACCTATCTCTTAGTGAATATGCACCTGGAAGAATGATTGTTGTAGATAAAAAATCATACGTTTCTGGAGCAATATATGATCACTATACTAAGTATGAACCGGATTTTAGATATAAAGCAGCTGAGCCTTGGCTTAAAATTAAAGAATATAATAAGGATGTATATTGTTGTACTAATGACAATTGTGGCTGGTTCGGTTTAGAAAATGATACTTTAACTTGTCCATTGTGTGGTAATTCAGTAGAAAAACATACACTAATTAAACCTTGGGGGTTTGCCCCAAGAGATGGAAAAAATATTCCGGAAACTCGTGATACACAAGAATATTCAACAGTAAGCATTCCATCATATTCAGCAATGCCGAAAGATTTGAGTAAAATGAAAGAGATTTCAAACACAGGCTTGCTTAAAATGGAAAACAGAGAAAATCAATTGCTGGTGATGATTAACAAAGGACCTAAAGATAGTGGCTTTGATTTGTGTACAAAGTGCGGTGCAATAGATCCTACTGAGTTATCACCTGATGAAAAAAATAATCGCAAACGCCCATATAAAGTACCATTTTCAAAAAATGATAATCAATCTTGTTCTCATGCAAGATCGAATGTATATTTAGGACATGAATTTAATACTGATATGCTTGTGTTAGGACTGAAAATAGATGGAAGTAAAATTAATATTACTCCTGATTATTTTAATGTTTGGTTAATACCAGCGTTGACGACTTTGTCTGAAGCATTAGCTTTATCTGCAAGCAAGGTTTTAGATGTAGAATTTAGCGATTTGAAATGTGGATATCGAATTAGATGTGTAGAAGATTGTACTTATGCAGATGTTTATTTGTATGATAGCTTGTCAAGTGGTGCAGGATATTCTAATAGAGTTGCTGATTTAATTGATGATGTGCTTGATGGAGTTGAAATATTATTAGAAGGCTGTGACTGTGATTCATCTTGCCCAAAATGCATTCGACATTTTTGGAATCAAAGAATACATGAAAATCTAGACCGTAAAGCAGGATTGCAGTTGCTAAAATGGGTTAGAGAGGGCATTATTGAAACGAAATTGCCTATTTCTAAACAGAAAGCTTATTTAGACACATTGCAAAGCATAATAAGACTGCAGTGTGATAAACAAAGTGGAATTGAAGAAAATCACACGGGGTTTAAAATTAATATCAATGGTAAAAAGCGCGACATATTGGTATATCCATCTATGTGTGCTATTAAATCCATATCAAATGAAAATAATGCGATTCTTATACCAGATAGATTATTTAAAGTGGCAATATCTAATGTTTGGAAAATAGTCAGAGAAAATATATGAATCACCGACTAAATTAAGTCGCTTGCACAAAGCAACAGTGATTATACGATTCACTACCAATCTCTGAAAGATGCCTGTGAAGCTTCGAAAAGGTATTTGTTTAAAAACTGGCGATACCATAGGGTCGGGAAGTATAGGATTCAACCACTACCTATGGTATAGTTGGTTACTAACTAAGCTTTTTTGGAGGAGTTCCTGTCATTTTCTGTTGTTTGATGGACACCAATGTAAATCAAAGCCATTGTGATAAATAGAAGATGATAAGAAGTGATGTTATTTTCGCGATTGATGTGGTGAACAGGGGATATCTGCAACTTGATTATTTGAAAATGTAATAGCAATTGGAGTAGTGGTAGATATAGCCTGCAGAATTGTATATGTATTTTAGTATTAATGAAAAAAGAGGTGATTCAAATAAATATATTTAACATAGTACCAGAAGAATTTTTTAAACCACTAACAAGTAAATATAAATCTACCTATATTGATTGTCTAAGGCTTATTTATAATACCTATAAAACTGAACTTTCTTTTGGTGTGGATAAAGAAGTTATTATTTCAGAATTAGAGAACTATTTTGACAATGAATCAAATATAGAAATGGTGTTTGAAGAGGATGAAGAGATTGCAAAGGATTCACGCTCAAAGGCAAATGCGATAGTACGTAGACTAAAGGACAATGGCTGGATTGAATATGAAGTATCAAATAATTACAAGGTAAAAGTAAATTTATTTGATTATGCCGCCACCATGATTGAGTCTTTCAATAAAATAATAAAGAATGAAGAAATAGAATATCAGAGTTTAGTATCTCAAATTCATGCTACCCTTTTAAATCAGGAAATGTATATGAAGCCCTATGAATATATTATAAAACGTGTTAAAGAGAATACAGAAGAATTGATGGTAGGACTTAAAAAACTAAATAGTAACATTAAAAAATATATTGATGCTATCACCAATGAAAAAACAGCAGGTGAAATAGGAGGCCACTGAAAAAAGCACTCTTTTTTCAGTAAAGTTTTTAAGCTTGAACAGAAAAAGCATGAGATATCTATATTTATGGATATTTCATGCTTTATATTTTTATAATTAAGTTAAAAAAGCCCTATTTCATGCTTTTCAACTTAATTATTCTCTTTAGATTCACTGTGAAGATTGATAACGCACCTTGCATTTGCATGCCAATTAAGCCTGACGATATTGCTACATCATAGCCATGCTGGTGCTTAAGTTCACTGTTTTTAGCCTCTATCATATAACGTTGCCTAGCACGTGTTTTAAAATATTCACTTTTTTCGAACTCTATTTGATCTTTGTGAGTATTTGACTTTATTTTAACTGAATAAGTTTTAGATTTAGCGCCTTCTTTATAGCATCCATCTTTATGAGCACAATTTTTGCACTTTTCTACATCAAAATAGTAAGTTAGCACTTGATTTTTACCAACATTCTTCTTTCCTTGTTTTGCTTTTTTAATAGCCATATGGCCTACTGGACATACAAATAAACCAGCATCTTTATTAAACTCAAATTCATCTTCTTTTCTTCGTGTTCCTTGTGAAATTATAGGATTTAGTCTTGAAATTAATGCAATTTTATTTTCTTTCGTATATTCTAGGTTTTTCTTTTCAGAATAAGCTGCATCTCCAATAACTTCATTAACAACAACACCAGCTTCACGGCTTTTTTCTATTAAGGTTATGAGTTCCTTTCCATCACTTTTTTCGCCAGTTGTAATAACAGCTGCGGTAATTATACGTTCTTCACTCATAGCAAGGTGTGATTTATATCCAAAAAAGGAACTATCCTCAGTTTTATGTCCCACTTTTGCATCCGCATCTTTTGATAGTTTTAGATTTTCTAAGTCATCATTAAAAGCTTCAGTTAAGTAGTTTAATTTAGTTTTTACAGCTGGATTTGCTACAATTTCTGGCTTCTTGTTTATGCTATCAATTAATAGTTTACAGTACTCAAGAATATCTTCAAGTACTCCCGTTGTAACTTTATTAGGTAAATCTTCTTTTATCTCAGGATTTACCCCGTATAACGTTTTTCTTAAGTTTTTTGCGCGTTCCAATAATTCTTCTCCTGCTGATTTTTGGTTATAACGTGACTTGGTATGTGTCGCATCAACTATTATTGCTTTACTTTTTAAAACTCCCTCTTTTATAGCAAGTTCTACAGTTTTATTTATTAACAAATCCAATAAATTCATGTCTTTAATGCGAAGCTTTCTAAATTTAGTTAATGTACTTGAGTTTATTAAATTTGTTTCTTCTGGGGCTAAATTTAGAAAATATTTAAAGGACATGTCATAAAGGGCTCTTTCAACAACATCTTCATCAGACAATTCATAGATTACTTTCAAAATCAAATATTTAAATAGCATTATAGGATTAAAAGCACCTCTACCCATTGATAAACTATAGTTAACCATTAATTCATCATAAACAAATGAAAAGTCAACAAGGTCATTAATTTGCTTTAAAATATTATTTTTTGGAATAATTAACGAGTATAAGTTATGATATGTATTTATTTCTATCTCCAACTGTCCTTTTAGCATAATAGTTTAGCTCCTTTTATTTTACTCTACTATACTTATTCGACATATCTTTTGAAATTCCTTTTTGCCTTTTAGTCATTTATACAAAAAAATCGCCATCTTTAATTTGATGACGATTTTTTATATAGTTTTTCAGTGGCCTCTGAAATAGTGCAGGATTTCTTTGTTTATCATAAGGATATTGGTTCAAAAGCATATCACCGTATTAAGACAAGTGATAATATCTCTCATTTTAGAACAGCGATAATTGAAAATCTATATAACATTATAAATGATAAAAATATTTTTGAAAGAGCAATTTTAGGATATATGGAAGTAGAGCAGGTGGAAGATAAAGAACAAGCTGAGGATGATTTTAGAGGTCAAATAGTACAAATTATAGGGGCTTTTAGAAATTATGATGATATTATTTCTGAGATAGATAATAAAAACTCAAAGTATATCGCAAGTGCAATAGCAAGGGCGAAGTTTTTGCTTACTAATACAAATAACGCGGAGGGTAAAATTTCAAAAATACTTTCATTCCTATCGGATGAATTTAATAATGATGAAACCTTAAATCTATATGATGAAGTAGATGATTCACTCTTTGAGGTGTTCAACATATTCCCTCAGGGCTTTATTGATAGTGATTCATTATATGTTGTTCCCATTTCAAAGAAAATGTGTTTGCCACAAGAGCTTGATACAACACTTGGAATATCAGTAGAAGAACGAGAATTACGCAAATTAGCATTGCAAGAAAAAAACAAAAATAGATTTTCACGCAAGAATATTAATACCTATGTTGGAGAGCTTTTAAAGAACAAGAAAGTTATACTTGTTTCTACACTACCACTAGATTGTAAGCGTGATTTAATTAGAATTATTTTTATTAGCCTTTATGGAAAGGATAATAAATCAATATATAAAACAACCTATACGAATGAAATTATAGCAGTTAATGATTTTAGCTTTTGTGATTTTATGATAGAAAGGTGTGAATAGTAAAGATGGATATTTTAAAAGAAAGTGTCACCCAAAAAGAAAAATTTAGAGTTGCTGCTAATAAACTTCTCAATAACTGCTTTATTATAAAGAAAAAAGAAGATACAAGAAATGACTATATCTTTATTATTCAAAACAAAGACATTTTTATAGAGTATTTTGACTTACTTGGATATAAGATTGAGATTAATGATATACAGGGGGTTGTAGCACTCACTAGCGTAAGTGGTACAGGTAGATTAAGACTTAAAAAAATTGAAAGTATTATTCTACTTATATTAAGATTACTGTATATAGAAAAACGTAGAGAATTAAGCCTTAATGAGGAGGTAGTAGTTTTATCAGATGAAATACATCAAAAGTATAGTATGCTTAAAATCGAAGCTAAATTAATCTTAGATAAAACAATATTTAGAGATACAATCAGGTTATTTAAAAAATATAATATAGTTACTAACCTTGACAATGATGTTACTATATCTGATGCCAGGATTAGAATTTATCCATCAGTATTATTTGCTATAACAAATGACAATTTAACTGGGATGTACGATGCTATTAATGAGAAGCTAAATAGATATGTTAATGGAGGTGAACAAAATGATGATGAAGAAGCTATGCAGGATTAGATTAATTAACTGGCATCATTTTGTTAATGAAACAATCAACGTTAGTGGCTCATTTCTGATAAGTGGTGAAAATACCGCCGGAAAATCAACGGTTTTAGATGCGATTCAATTAGTGCTGACTACTAATAATAGGAAATTTAACACAGCCGCAAATGAGAAAAGCAGTCGTGATTTAAAAGGTTATGTACGCTGTAAAACTGGTAATGAGGGTAGTGCATATATCAGAAATGGAAGTGTAATTACATATGTTGCATTAGAATTTTATGAGGAAAAAACAACTAAATATTTTACCCTTGGCGTTAAAATAGATTCTCCTGATGAAGAAAGTAAACTTACAACCAAATGGTTTCGTGAAGAATGCAAGCTAGAAGAACTGACATTTTTAACAGTAGGAAGACCGTCTTTAGCAGAAGAATTCCGAAGAAATAATAAAAAAATACAGCTCATTTCTCAAGTATCAGAAGCAAAAGCAAGATTTGGTCAAAGGCTAGGTAATTTAGAGGATAGATTTTTTGACATGATACCTAAGTCGTTAGCATTTAAACCCATGGATAATGTTAAAGATTTTATAAATAAATTTATACTTTCGGAAAAAGCAATTGAGGTTGCCACTTTAAGAAATAATATTGCGGCATTGAAAGAACTTGAAGATCTAATGGAAAGTACTAAAGAAAAGATATCAGAACTTAACACTATACTTTCTAAAAATGAAGATATTACTTTAAAAGAGCGTGAAATAAAAACTAATGAAATCTTAATTAATAAAGCTGAAGTTGATGCTAAAAAGATAGAGTGTGAGGGGATTGAGAAAAACAATCACATTTGCCATCAAAAACTAAGTAATGAACAAAACAATGAAATAACTTTAAAAGCAAGCCTTGGAAATGAGAGGGATAGATTTAATAATTTATATATTGCACTTGGTCAAAATGAAACAACTCAACTTATTACAAAAACAAAGCATAGAATTGAAATACTGCTAAAAGACAAGGATAAACCTTTTAGTGCAGTTAAAAAACTTCAAAATATGTTAAAAAAAGTTGTTGAAGCATTGAGTTTGCTAAATAAACATGAAATTTTTGTAATAACTAAGGAACAAATTTTGAAGATAAGTGCTTTAGATTTAGAAACAGAAGAAAAGATGAAAATTATATATCCATTGAAAAAAGAGTTTGAAATATTATTAGATAAGTACAGTACTGATAATGTTAGAACAAAAGATTTGATTGACAAATATAAACTTCAAAAGTTTAAATTGGAAAATGAAATAAAAAATCTTAGAAATAAAAAGTTAACTTATCCGGATAATGCCATTAAACTTAAGGTAGCTATTGAAAAAGAATTTTCAAACCTGGGAATAAATAGCAAGGTCAGAATATTTTCTGATTTACTGGAAATAACAGATGCTAAATGGCAAAATGCAGTTGAAGGATATTTAAATAGCCAGAGGTTTTATATCATTGTAGAACCACAGCATTATAAGGTGGCTTCAGAGGTTTACAATAAGATAAAAAAAGAACTTCATACAGTTGGACTTGTGAACACAAACAAACTTGATATAAATGCCCAAGTAGATATTAATTCTCTTGCTTATTTGGTAAAGAGTGATAACCGTTTTGCAAAAGCATATGCAGTATATTTGCTTAATCGTGTAATTCGATGTGATGATGTTCAAAGTTTAAAGGACCACAAAGTGGCCATAAATTCAGATTGTATGTTATACCAAAACTATGCACTTCGGAAAATTAATGAGGAGATTTATCGTACTCCTTTTATTGGTGCCTTTGCATACGAAAAACAGCTTAAAAATAAACAATCTGAGCTTGAAATTTTAAATGAGGATATTAAAAGTGAAAATAACAAACTAATTATTTGTAAAGAGATTATAGAGAAGTTAAACCCTTGCAAAATTGATGTTTTAGAAGAAAATATAGATGCGCCTAAGGAATTACAACAGATTGAGGAACTTATATCTAATGAGAAAATAGAGCTAAAAAAAGCAGAATCCGATCCTAGCTATCTTCAGATACAAATTCAAATTGAAGAGTGTAGAAGAAATGTTAGCAAAAAAGAGACAGTGCATTCATCTTCTATTGAATCAATAGGAATACTTAAAAACAAATCAGAAACTAATAAAATAATTATAGAGAGTATGCTGAGATTAATTTCTACTTTAGATAATAACTTCAAGGTGCTTTGCGATAAAGATATGGAAACAACAATATCAGGTATAAATAAATTTAATGAGCAAGTTAAAATTAAATCTCCTGCGACCATTGTTCAAAACTTTTCACCACTTAAAGTGGGATTAGAAAAAAAGAAAAGTGAATTTTGTGGGGAACTTATTAAGCTGCAAAGCAATTATTGCAGTAAATATGATTGTGATTTAGGCTCAGGATATCTGCAAATCCATGAATATATTAAGGAAAATCATAAGCTTGCCTCATCTGATATTATCAAATACGAAGAAGAATTAAAAAGAGCAAAGGAAAACTGTGAATTAGAATTTAGAGAATCCTTTTTAGCAAGATTAAAGGAAAATATTGAAAATGCAAAACTAGAATTTAGAAATCTTAATTTAGCATTGAAAGATATTTATTATGGTGAGGATAGTTATAAATTTGAAATAACTCACAACAAGAAAAAAGAAAGTATTTACCAGATGATTACTTCAAAAAATAATGTCGAGGGATTTAATTTATGGTCCAATTCTTTTGATGATGAATACAAAGAAGAGATGGAAGATTTATTTTCCAAGTTAACCGCTTATGATGATAAGGGTGAAAAAGTTCTTGCGGAATATACTGATTATCGTAGCTATTTAGATTATGATATTCTCGCTCTGAAAAAAGATGGTACAGTTCAGCGTTTTTCTAAAATTTATGGAGAAAAAAGTGGTGGTGAGACCCAAACTCCCTACTATGTTGCAATAGCAGCATCATTTGTACAGCTTTATAAGCTTGGTGATACCATTAGAATAATTATGCTTGATGAAGCATTTGACAAGATGGATGATAATAGAATAAGCGCCATGATGGACTTTTTTAATAGCCAAAACTTTCAAATAATACTGGCTACACCACCTGCTAAAATTGAAGTGATTGGTGAAAAAGTAGACACCATTCTAATGGCAATGAGAGAAGGAACTACAAGTATAATTGAGGAGTATGACCTATGATAAGTAAGTATGAGAGGGGTATTATTGACAAGTTATTAGATAAGTATGAGAAAAGCAAAAGTTTTACTGGGGAAAATAAGGTTAATCAAAAGTTCTCTATAAAGATTACTTCTCTATTCTCAAAATATATTGATCACTCAAATTATGAGATATTTCAGGGGGTAAATGAAGCAATTGATATTTTAGTTAGGAAGCAATTTATAATTGCAAAAGCAAATTCTGCGAATGTGTATAATGATGTTCTTTTGAATTTAGCTGAATTGGAACAGGTATATGAGTATATTGGTAGGATGGCTAAGAAAGATATTAATAAATCGGTATTGAAACTTTTAGAAAACTATAAAAATAGGAATGAAATATTAAATCGATATTGTGAAACCCAATATAAAAGGATTAATTCAAATAAATCTATACAATACTTTATTGATGATTTAATAGAATTAGAAAATGTTTTAATAGCAGTTGATGAATTGTTAAAGGTTGATACTGAAACCTTTGTTAGGGATTTTTCAGTTAGGATTTTTAAGGACTCTAAGGTGTTTGAAGGATTAATATCTAAAGTGGTAAACCTTCTTTATGAATATGGTAGTTTTCCAGAAAAGGAACAGGTATTAGGCAATTTAAATATTATAAAAAACCCTACCTATGTAAATTTTAAAGGTGCTGGTAGTATTACAATTAAGGAGCAAAGAATCGATTTAACAAATCTTAGTAGTGACATTGCAATCTCATCCGCTATGCTATCAGATATCCATAGAATTGATGTAACCGGGAAGGCTGTTATAACTATTGAAAACTTAACAAGCTTTCACACATTTTATGATGAGGATATGTTTGTTATTTATCTTGGAGGTTACCATAACAGTGTCAGACGTAAATTTATTAGAAAAATACATCAGCAAAATCCAAAGGTACTCTTTTACCATTTTGGTGATATTGATGCTGGAGGATTTTATATATTGGAACATTTAAAGCATCAAACAGGAGTAGATTTTAAAGCCTTTAAAATGGATATTGAAACGTTAAAAGCCTATAGTAAGTACACCAAAAAACTAACAGAAAATGATAATCAAAGACTTATGAGGTTAGTTAACAGTGAGTATAATCCTGTAATTAAATATATGATTGAGAATAATTGTAAGTTAGAACAAGAAGCTATTAACGTAAAATAGTTAGGTATGACAATTAAAGTGGAGGATCCATAGCAGTAATATAAAATTAACTTCTAACCATTAATTTGAAAAGGGTGATTTTCTTGTTAAGGTCATATAACATTCCCCGAAATATAGTATTCAGGTAAAATAAAGGGCACTTAATCTTATGGTTGAGTGCTTTTGTTATGCATTTAAAACGCTTTAATATAAAAATAAGAAAAAAATAGAGTAGCCTCATTTTTGAAAATGTAAAAATTATTTACAACATTTATTGTATGTATTTATTCCTTATGGAAATAACTTGTACAAAATGTTACAATGGAAAGTAGAATATTGTAAATTGAGGTGAAAAAATGCAACAACCTAAGGTATTAGACAATAAGAGGTTTGGAAAAGTCGGAGATGAGCTTAAGGAACATATAAAGATAGGTTCTAAATTATCAGTTGTTTCTGCATATTTCACTATATATGCATATAAAGAATTGGGCAGAGAACTTAATAAAATAGATAATATGAGATTTATTTTTACAGAACCTACCTTTACAAAGGAAGATAAGGGAATAACACGACAATACTATATTGATAGAGGCCTTAAGCGAAATAATTCCATATTCTCCTCAAAAAATAAGAATTAGTAATACTCACGTTTTAAAACCAGGAAAGACTACAACTTTGTAGGATTTCAAATAGACTATAAAACATATATAAGGAGCCAGTAAGCTTATAGTACGTACGAAAAAAAGAAGGAGGTAAATTAGTATGAGTTATGTTGAGAATGATATTACAAAAACAATCGAAAATCCATTCTATGAAGTTTTTAGAAGTGGAGATCGTCTGACACTTGGATTAAATAATAGAACATATTTAAGCTCAAAAGCTTGGGCAGCCTGGTTTGGTGTTTATCAAGATGCTTTACGTACCCAGTTGTTGAATGGTTCTAAATTTACAAATATAACTATAGATTTCACAAACTTTTTAGGCGCTGATCCTCTACCACTAATATCTTTGACTATGTCATTAAAAGAGTTTAGTGATTTAGGTGGTAAAATTGAATTTTCGATGTTTAAAAAAATGGATATAGGAGACAATGCTAAATGCAAATTAGCTAAGTCTATGCTTAAAAATGGATTTATAAATACTCTTTCGGATATTACAGATGAAATATACCTATTTTCTAAAAAATATGAGAAAGGTAGCACGATTCTCTTAAAAGGGTTAGATGCAGTTGATGAGCATCATTATATTGATATTATGCCTATTACAGTAATTGATACATTGGATATTAAAGATATTGAAGAGTGGATAGATGAGAGATTAATTGAATTCTACACTATTATAAGCAGTACGATTCCTGACTATGCGATTGAAGATATGATGACGCGTATTAAAATATTTTTGACTGAAACCGTTGAGAACATTGCCAGGCATGCATACCCTAATAAGGAAAAATATAAGTATGCTGGAATATATATTAGATTCAGGGAAGGGCTCAATATAAAAACAACTACAGAAAAGTCTTTTGAGCAAAGAGAGTATATTAAGAAACTACTAAAATTAGAAGAAGCAAACAATCCCAAACTTATAAAGGAATTGCTTGAGGAGAGAGCGGGAGCTATAGAAGTATTTATATTAGATTCAGGTATTGGAATTTCTGAATCACTAAGGGAGTATTTAGATTATGCTAACAAAAAATTTAAATATCCATTTGTAGAAGCCTTTCGTTTAGCATTTATAGAAGGGAAAAGAAGGATGGGAAGCCAAAAAAATAATTTTACTAATATGGGAGGACTATATCTAATTGGTGAACTTATGAGAGAAAATAAGGATTTTATATGGGGAAGGGATGATAATAACTGGGTGGGATCTTATTTTCCTGTTGATTTATCTTCCGCTACAACTATATATCAAAATAATTTGTCATATGAGCACTGCGGTAGTAAAATTAATGGATTGTCTTGGGTGTCTAGATTTACGTGGATTGAAGAAACTGAAAATATAAAGAAGTTTCAGTTTGAATGGAATAAGGCACCTAGTGAGCATCCAGTGTATAAGTTACTTCAGTCAGAAAGTACAGCATTTACTCAGGACGATGATATTTACTTTCAAGATTATAGATTCTCTGCTGATCAGAAATTTTACCAGGATTATAAAAGCAACAATACAAAAAACTCAATGTTTTTTATTTTTCCTAAGGAAAGGTGCAGTAAGAAAAATGTATGGAAAATGATACAAGATTATTCGGATATTATTGTAGAGGTAAACAATGCAACCCTTATAATTGTAGACATTCCAATATATGATATGGTTACTTATATAAATGCGCTTAACAATTCACAAATTTTCGATTACAGGAACCACTTCAGCAGAAAGTTTGATAAGATCATACTCGTTTCTCGAAGAATGGGAGTTTCGGTTCTCAAACTTGAGAAAGGGGATAAAAAATATACATATGAGTATAATCTTGAGTTTACAGAAGCATTATTTGAGACACAAGATGGAGAATTTTCAAGAACTGAGTTACATTTAGACGACATTATGTCATGGGTACGATGGCATGATTCACTGGTATTCTGGAATATAATAAAAAATAGCTATAATAAAGACCAGCTATTTATAAATGCAAAAGTAAAATGGGGAGATAATTTTTATGTTAAGGGATTTTTGAATTTTGCACAAACCATAACCATACCAATTTGTATGAATTTATATCGTATAAATTTAGAGCGGATAGCAGGTTTGTTTAATAGTAGAGAATGCAAATTTAATAACCTAGATTCACTTACAAGTAGAATTAGTTCTGAACTTAATTCTAAACTTTTACCGAAATTTGAAGAAAGTAACCTAGTGAACTTGGGAAGTGTATACGCTACAGGATATACTGAAAAAGACAAAGGGGAATCTGGAGATAGTAGTAACTTTAGTATAAGTATACACCTATTTCAACATGATGATTCAAAACATAAAGTAGCTCACTTATTTTTGTGGCCAAAGAAGGAATGGATAGATAGACATTTCAATAATAATAATAATGATTTTGAACGAATAGGTAAGACATATGCAATAACAGAGGTTAATGGCAAATACTTTAGTGAAAATAGAAAATCACTTTATTATGAAGGTGTTTATAGAAGGTCTTTACAAGAGAGTTATAAGGATTTTCAGAAAATTACTCCTCGGCTCGTCAGATACGGCCATTATGTAGATGAAGCTTATCATGATTTAATACAGTTTAATATAAGGGACGAATTTGACCAAAGTTTTAAGACAAAAGGTGAACTTGCTTCATTTGTATTAATAGAGATCTTTATTTCTTTAGGGGGAAAGGATATAAGTGATTTATCAGTAGCTGGACGCCAATGGTGGAAAATTATTGAGAAACAAATGGAAGTATTAAAGTATGAGGAGTCAGTACTACTTGTATATAATTCTAATCTTAATACTGATTTTGTAATGGAGAAAATTAGAATACTTCTTTCAGATGAGCTGAATAAAAAGATATTTGCATTTATACCTATCAATAAGCATCGTGATGGATCATCACTACTAATATCTCCTCTGTTATTTAATGATATAGAGACTAAAATAAAATTATTCAAGGATAAAAAAGAGAGGGCAACTATTGTTTTATTAAGCTCAGTAATTGTATCAGGACGCACTATTAATGAATTTAAGAATATACTTCTTGGGCTAGGAGCAGATGACATAAAAACACTAAGTATAATTGATAGACAACGTTTAATGTATTGTAATCAAAAGGATATTATGCACAAATCATATTGGAGAGTTGATTTGCCTAGATTAGGGTTTAAAGATGCATGTCCTTTGTGCAAAAGTTTAGAATTAGCAAAACTTTTTATAAATGAATTAATATCAAACTTGGCCAAAAAGAGAATAAATGAATGGATATATGCTTGGGGTGAAACACAGGACTTTGTAAATAGACAAGAACATGGAATTACTAAATCGAACGTAAATCTCGAGGATACCAAAAAATGGGATGTTGATATTAAAGACTCTATTGGACTAACATTATATGTTACTGAAATGCACAGTATGACTTCAAGAAATGATATTGCTATTGAACTATGTAAAAACGAGAAATTAACATCAGCTAATAAGATTGAATTGTTATGTAGTCAAATATTGCTATTTGGAAGAGAATATTCTAGAGCTATGCATATTCAAATATTAAAAGAGCTGTTTGAGGCTACAAATTTAGTATATGAAGCTGACAATTATTCCGCATTAGCTGCATTGGTTCTCATTAATCAAGAAGATTATTATATTGATAAGTTGATAGAAGAGTTGTGCAAGAACCCAGAATTTGACGAGGACTACATAATAAATGAAGACATGTGTATAGTTTTAGCATATTTCAACCAACGAGTAAACAACTTGAAAAAAATAAAAGAGTTTAAAAAATTAGAGAGATTAATTAAAGGAAGGAACGATATTAGAAGTTTATACAACTGCCTTCATTCAGAAATATATAGTGACCATGGTAGCATACATTCAAAACCGATTCCATTTTTAATTAATAATTCTATTGATAATTCTAACATACTTAAGAGCAAATTAGAGGACACTTTAAACAGTATTGACCAAATTATATATATCCTTAAATCCATTTCTAACTCATACTTTATAAAGGGAAAAGGTGAAAATGTTAAGAATATTAAAGAAGAAATTATTAAAGATTTGCAAAATTTATATTGTGAAATTGAGTGTATTATTATTGAGATGAAAGTAATGTCTATTAGTGATAGTGGGACGGAACTGTTGAAAAGGGTTAAAAAAACTATAAGTCCTGTTTTAGGACTATTGATGGAGATTCATGAACTTTTATTTTGCAAAGTAGGTAAAAATGATTTTGCTTGCCAAAAATACTCACCTTTAAATAATAAAATTGACAGTATAATAGATGGCCTACCACAAACAGAAGAGTATTGGTTAAATTCATATAGAAATAAAGGTTTGTGCCATCCTGCAAAAGTATATATTATAAAAAACGTTGGCTACATTAGTGCTACATTTCCAAATTCGCCTAAAAATGAAATTTGGTTCTGCTGGGATGCTATAATAGAGGAGGAATTTAAATTTTTACTTAATAATATTATTTATTCTGAAATACCTATAGCTAATCCGTTTACAGATGAGGAATATGATGAAACTGCTGATATGTGGGTGAATTATGAGTTTAACAAAGATAATCTTACTGTATCTTTAGCAAATTCCACATGTTTAAAAGCAGAAGAGATAATGAATCGGGTCAATAGAAATAAAAGATTTCAACAAGAGCACATTGAAAATATCGGTGGAAAAATTACATATAATCAAAGAAACATTAAGAAACAAAATATAATAATTGTAAAGATAATGATTCCTTATTTACTTTAATATGTAGTGCTTGGAGGAAGAAAATATGAAAAAATTTAAATTGTTGATTATTGATGATGAGGTTAAAACTAGAAAAAGTAGTTATAAAAAAATCCTTGATAATAATTTTGATATATCTTTTATAGAAAGTTATATGGTCGCAGATGAGCTATGTGAAAAGATAAATGATTTTCATGCAGTGGTTTTGGACGTATATTACGATAAGAACTGGAACGATCTAAGGTTGATAGACATAATTAAAGGTATCCAAGGAAGAAAACCAATTATTTTAGTAAGTAGCAAATGGATGGAAGCTGATGTCGATCTCATGAGATTATTAAATGATATAAAAAATAATGGTAATATAATACATTTTTTTTCTTGGTCTGAATTTGATGAGGAAGCTGGTTCAGATGAGATGGAAGAGAAATCAAAAATGCTAAGCTATAAGATTAATAGAGAAATATCAATTTTTTATAAGCGATTTATGGATAAATTAGAAGAAGATAAAACAATAAGACTTTTGCATATCTCAGACTTACAGTTTGGTGATATTGGTACAGAAGAGTCAGGTTACTTGGATTCAAACAAAATAGCCAAATACCTAAAGAGATTAAAAATAGTTCCAGAAATCTTAGTTATATCTGGGGATATAGCATATAGCGGAAAACCGTCAGAATATAATATGGCTTATCTTTGGATAGTAGATTTATGTAAAAAACTTTGGGGAGACATTGACTATAAGGATAGGATTGTTTTAGTTCCTGGAAATCATGATTTTAATGTGCAATTTTGTGCATTGAACAAATATAAATATGATTTTAAAGAAAAGAAATTTATTGATATTAAGGATGGAGATAAAGAAGAATACTACGATGGATTTGGATTGACACCATTCCGAGACTTTGCATATAGATTAACAAGGGATACTAGATGGATAACATGTGAAAACAACTTATATATTATAAATGAAATATTTGTAAATTGGGGTATAAGATTTATTCATTTGAATACGGTGTTTAGCATAACAGAAAAGGAACCCAATAAGGTTAATATAGATATGCAGGCTTTAAAAAGGCTTAGTGATGAACTTGATCCTGAAAAAAATAATAATGAAATATTTAATATTATGGTAGCACATAACAGTCCAGGTAATATTGGATATGGAGCAGATGAATCAAGTAATGAATGGAGATGTGTCAGGGAGTTTATAGAAGATGTACATGCTAATTTATTTATGTATGGTCATTTTCACAGAAGTAAAATAACTTTATTAAATGATGATGGTGAATTTTCTAAGAAGTTAATTACTTCACTTGCTTCGACATTAACCCTTAACCAGACTTTAAGGCAGCCAGATCAGCGTCGTGGATTTAATGTGATTGAGTTAATAAGAGAAAAGGATGTTGTAAAAAAGGTTGAAGGTAAAATTTTTGAATTTAATGATACTAAAATTGAATTTGTTAACGAAAGCAAGATGGAAGAGTATATATGGGATGGAATAATTTACTAGGAGTTGTGGAATTAAAGGTTACTAATTGCAGTAAGTATTACTATGAATCTAGAAGCGTGAAAAGATAGGAGGGTTTGATATATGAATAACAATAGGATAATTTGCATAATAGGAAAAAGTGGAAGTGGAAAAACAACAGTAGTTAAAGAATTGGAGAGACAGGGATTTAATATAATACATTCTTACACGACTAGACCAATGAGAGAAGATAATGAATGGGGTCATACATTCGTTGACGCTCCGTTCTGTTTTGATGATAATTATCAATTAAATATTAATGTTATAGCTTATACATTTTTTAATAATTATCATTATTGGGCTGGAAGAGAGCAAATAAAAGATGCAAGTATTTATGTTATTGATCCTAAAGGAGTCGAATATCTAAGAGAACGAGTTAAGGATATACCTATTGAAACTGTGTATTTTAAATGCTGTGAGAGGATATTAGTGGAAAGGATGTGCTCAAGAGGTGACAGCCAACAGAACATAGAGCAGAGGATATCACACGATAGATTAGCATTTAAGGATTATGAGATTATTTCAGATAACATTGTAAATTGTGAGCGGGATCTAAAGGATGTTATTGAGGAGGTTAAATTTATAATTGATAAAACCTCATAAAAAAAAGATGGTATAGGCATTAAAAGTGTTGTGTCTATGAGACCCAAAGATTGTGAATTAAGAAGGACAGTCCAGAAGCAGTCATTGGATATTGTGTCTTTAAGAGAAAAAATAAGTCCCGTAGTGAAGAGTAGTTTAGGAATAGATGCCTGTTCTAATGAAATTGGCTGTCGTCCAGAAATTTTTGCACAAGCATTCAGATTTTTAAGTAGCAAACAAAAGTTGTCCACTTCGTTTCCAACATTTATAACGACCTCAGAGGAAGAACTAATTTTTACCAAATGATAAGATTTAATATTGATATATATTTGTTTTACTAATGATATTTATCAGAGTAGTTAAGTACTTGTAGGTGGATATTATTTAAGATTTAGATTTTACATTAATAATAAAAATAACAAAACTGCACTTGGGGGGGAACCCGGTGCAGTTTTGTATTTAATTAATTCACTATTTAAGAGGACTGAAAATTAAATTATAGACTATTTGGGTGATTCAATTCAGTGCCGTGTTTATATTTTTAAAACTTGCTTAAAAAATCCGCTTAATTCGATTTTACCTAGAGCTAAGTAAAACCCTTATATTTCATTAGTAAGCTCAGACAATGCATGGTAAAGTGTGAGCAACAAATACTCATTAAAGATTGAGGGGTGGGAGAATATTAATGATAGAGTTTACTTACCTATTTATGGAAGACAAAGAGTTTTAATGAGAAAATTTGCGGGACAGTGTGGACAGTAGCTTATAGGTTGTCCCATAACCTTGTCCTACCACTCAAGCCGTTATGAAATAAAGGTTTGGAGATGATTTGGGACAGTTAGGACAAGAATTGTATATAGAGGTATATGAATTAGAGAGAATAGTAAGGACAGGTGTGCCTAATACGCATACCCGCGTAAGAGAATCTTGTCCTCATTGTCCCAAAGATCTATTAAAACCTAGTAAATAAGCCATTTGTACCTGGGACAAGGGGACAAGAGGCAAAATAAAAGTATTGATCAGGTAGCCCAGTTAAATGTAGTTAAGATAAAGATTAAAAAATCACAGAGTAATGGGAGGATTTTATGGAAAAAAGAGAACTAAATTTTACTTAAATTAAGGCCTTTTGATGCTTAATTAACCATGGATAAATGCGAGGGATGCATAGAGCTTTTATAATATAAAAAGGCGGTGTATATCATGGAAAAATTAGTTGAAAAGGCGAAAACTAAAGAAGAAAGCGCTACAGAAGAAATAATGGAAAAATTTAAATATCTAATATTCAAGGAGGCCTCCAGATATCACATTCCAAGTTATGATTTTGAAGACCTAGTTCAACACGGGTATCTTTCAGTTTTGAAAGCAATAGCCATGTACAAGCTAGGCAGCAACAGCTTTAACGGTTATTGCGTAAATTCCATAAAAATGAACTTTAGAGCCCTTTTAAAAGGACAAATAAAGCATTTTAGAGAGACGCCAAACAGTGAAATGTTAGATTTTGATACAATCGGAGATTATGAATTCACCTTAGAAGATGAGGTAATAGCATACGAGGAGGTTAAAAAACTATATGTAGCTCTTGATAAGCTGAATCCCACAGAGCGTGAGATTGTGGAGAAATATTATATTTTGGACCAGTCCCTAGGTGAAATAGCCTGTGATAGTGATAAAAGCTACCATCAATTTGCACTAATGAAGAAAAAAGCTTTAAAGAAACTGAGAACACTTATGTCCCCTTAGGGTAACTGTGACTTGGGAAAAACAGTAAATCATAAAGAGAATTATAGATTGAATATAGAAAAATTAATAGCACTTATATAAAACTATATATTTAAAAAAACTTCGCAAAAAACTTTCATAGGGCATATATATTCAATGAAAACAAAATGAAAGGGGGAATTAACATGGCAGTTAAATCAACAAAGGTAGCCAGTGCGCTAAAACTTACTATGATAGTAGGCGTTGACACAAAAGGCAAAGATAAATTTGCAACAAAGAGGCTCAGCAATTTAAAAGTTGCTGCATTAGATGCAGATATTTTTGCCGTAGGACAAGCTATTTCTAATATCAAAGCTTATCCATTATTCGGACTAGACAGAGAAGATCAGTACAGCTTAGTTAATGAGTAGTTGTTAGTTGAAAATTGAAAGCAGAGAATTCAAAGCCCATGAGTCAAATAATTAAAAGGAGGTAACGTGATATGCATAAATTAGCTATGAGATTTTTAACATCTACAGAAGGTAAGTATTTTACTTTAACGGTAGATGACATTAAATCAGATGAAGATGGAGTTCCAACTGTTACAGAAGCTGAAGTAAATGCTCTTATGGATTTAGTAATTGCGAAAAATATTTTTGCATCAGCTAATGGTAATTTAATTGGCAAGAAAGATGCTAAGATAGTTACTACTGATACTAGTATAGTTGAAGTAGCTTAGGGAAGATAGTGCCTGCGAGGGCACTATTTTTCTGCTTAAAAATTTAAATAAGGAGGATTAGAGTAATGGTTAGATTATGTTTTGATTATGGACATGGAGGAGAAGATAGTGGGGCAGTATACAGTGGAAGGAAAGAATCCAATGATGTCTTAAGCTTAGGCAGAGCTATAGCTTCAGATATTAGAAGGCATGGAATTGCTGTAGATGAAACAAGAACTTGCGATATGACAGTAAGCCTTAGAGATAGAAGTGATTTTGAAAATAGAAGCACATATGATTATTTTATATCTTTTCATAGAAATGCGTATCTGCCTGAAAAAGCTAAAGGAGTTGAAACTTACACTTACTTAAATCCAGGTGCAAAGTCTAAAGGGTTAGCAAAAGGGATACAAGCTTCACTTGTTGCTATGGGTTTTGTTGATAGAGGAGTAAAGGCGGCTAATTTTCATGTGCTAAGAGAAACCAAGGCCTCAGCGGTACTAGTTGAGGTTGGGTTTATTGATAATAGTAATGATAATAACATTTTTGATAGTAAAAGAAGTGAGATTATTAAAGCATTAGCTAAAGCTATACTTGCAGAATTAGGTGTAAGCTATATTGAGCCTTGTCATGTGCTCTAAATATTGTGTGGATTGTAAGTTTTTCTTATAATCTAATTGGTTTGTCTACAATTTTTATTTTTACTTTTTTAATTATCATGGTTTTGGTTACAAAACAAATTGGAAAAATTCAGTCTCAAAAACGTTGGTTGCTCCCTCTTACTTTTGGTTTATATTCAGGATGGCTTTTTATAGCAACTGTTGTAAATATATCTGCTTGGCTAGTAAAGATTGAATGGGGTAGATTTGGTATTGCGGCTGAAATTTGGAGTGTAGCTATTCTTCTTGTTGCAGTAGTTTTGACAGCGTTGGTAGTATTAAACATTAAAAATGCTATATTTCCAATTCCTATTGCATGGGCCTATTTCGGAATCTATAATGCTCAATTAACTACAAATGGTAACACTATATTGCTACAGAGCGTTTCATTAATTGGAATAGTTCTCTTAGTTGAAGTATCAGCAATTCAATTTTACAAAAATCATTATCATATTATTTCAGTTGTTTCAGTAAAAAATGTTTAATTTGAAGTAGCAAGTGACTCCAGTATGTGCTCACTAGGAACCCTAGGTAAATGAATTTTTTGATAAATATATTTGGAAATTATAATTTCAGGTTGAAAAATAGAAACTAAAACTTTGTTGTAGCTAGTATCATAGTAATTTTAATTTGTAATATACAAAATATTAAAACATCAGATAATTTCTGATGTTTTTTTGTGTAAATATAATTCTAAATAATCCTAATCCATAAAAAGAAGTGTATTTGGATATCAAAAAAATCATTATTTAAAAATAATAAAAATGAGGCATTAGAACAACTCGGGGGACGTAACAATACCCTGGGGATGAAGCCTCTCCTAAAAATTCAGTATAGATATCTTACCCCATGCTAGAGAAATTCTGAATATATAATGTAGATGCTAAAAGATAGGTTCCTCAATTAATTTACCACAAACATACCTATGAAGAATATGCCTATCATCTCCTACATAAATGAACCTTTCTAATCTTTCCTCTAAGGTATAATTAAGAAAATTTAATTCTGAATCATCAATGATAAGGGCATCGAAATCATAGTCTTTTTCAAAGCTACCAACTTTACCGAAGAAACTGCCACCACCTTTTGTAGCTATATAGAAAGCTTCAGAGTTTGTAAGAAAGTCAATTTCCTTATTAGAATTAGACCAAAAGAGCTTCGAAACCTGAATTGCATATACCATGGTTTTAAAAATAGAACAAGTGTGGCCTCCACTTATATCAGAACCTAAACCAAGATGGATATTATTATTAATAAACTTTCTGATGGGAAGCATACCACTACCTACATTTAAATTAGAAGTTGGGCAATGAACGGCTACTACATTATTGTTTTTCATTAATTCTATTTCTTCTTCAGAAGAAAAACTGCAATGTGCCATTAAAGTTGGGGTTTGACCAAATAGCTTAAAATCATTATAAACCTGGCCATAATAGTTTGACTTTGGATGCAACTGTTTTACCCATTCAATTTCACTTTTATTTTCTGATAAGTGAGATTGTATAGGCACAGTATATTTATCACATAAGGCGCCTAAACCTTTAAGTAACTCACTGCTGCAGGTTGGTACAAAACGAGGAGTTACTATTGGTTTTACTAAGGAAGATTTATTTCTATAGGAGATAAGGATTTCTTCTGTGTCTCGCAGTGAATTTTCTAAGGTTTCGCAAAGAGACTCCGGACAGTTTAAATCCATGTTTACCTTACCAACAAAAGCTCCTAGACCAGACTTTATAAAAAGGTCCATTAAGTTCATGGAGGCAACTTTATGTACCGTAGCAAATACAGCTATTCTAGTTGTGCCTTGCTTCCATATTTCCTTTATAAAATGTTGATATACTTTTTTGCTATAATTTAAATCTTTAAATTTTCCTTCTTCAGGAAAGGTATAGTCATTAAGCCAAGGCAATAATTCTTTATCCATTGCAATACCAATATTCTTGAATTGTGGAGCATGACAATGAAGGTCATTCATACCAGGGATAATTAACTTATCACCATAGTCAATTATTTCAGAATCTGTATGTTCTATAGGTAATTCTTTATAAACATTTTGAACCTTTCCTTTAATTACAACTATATAACCCTGCTTTATAACTGTGAAACTTTCAGGTGTTTTTGTAAATAAAATATTTCCTTTATATATTTTAACTGAATTCATTGAGTTTTTCCTCCTTATTTATATAGTATAATATTCTTATATTATACTATATATATTTTGTACTTCAATTTGTCAAAAAAAATTAGAACAAAAATTGAAAATTCATTTCCAATTTTTGAAAGGTGATTTTCTTTTATTGTCATCTTTAAAGCAGGAAAGTATTCGTTTAGAAACAAAATTGACTAAATTGTTACTATATGATAGTCTAACGAAGAATATATATATTTTGAGTTTTATAAATATTAAAACATAAAAGGAGTTACAATGAAATACGAATATAAAACACTTGCTGATATTAGACACAAAGTTTTTACGGCCGTAAGTAAGATGGCTTTTGAAGACAATTTAAAACAAATAGAGAATATCCCATATGAGATCATTCCTGGAGATGTGGGGAAGTATAGAGAAAGTACATTTCTAGAAAGAGCAATAGTTAGTGAGCGAATCCGCTTGGCAATGGGACTAAATTTAAGACCAAGTGATAAACCAAGAGCAATTACGGAGGGGTTAGAGGGGGCAACAAAACCTTCAAAATATTATGAACCACCACTTGTAAATATTATAAAATTTGCTTGCGATTCTTGTCCAACAAATAGCTATGAAGTTACAAATATGTGTCGTGGCTGCCTTGCACACCCTTGTGTAGAAGTTTGTCCTAAAGACGCAGTTAGTATGGTTAAAGGGAAAAGTGTTATTGACCAGGAAAAATGTATAAAGTGTGGTTTATGTGCTAAAGTGTGTCCGTATTCAGCAATAATAAAACATGGGCGGCCCTGTGCCATGGCATGCGGAGTGGATGCAATATATTCGGATGAAGATGGAAGAGCATCAATAGATTATGATAAATGCGTTAGCTGTGGAATGTGTTTGGTAAATTGTCCTTTTGGAGCAATATCTGATAAAAGCCAAATATTTCAACTGATTCAGGCAATCAATCAAAAGAAAGAAGTAGTTGCAATTGTAGCACCATCCTATGTAGGGCAGTTTGGTAGAAATGTTGGATTTAATGATTTTAAAAGAGCAATGATTACACTTGGATTTAAAGATGTTGCTGAAGTTGCAATAGGTGCAGATATTTGTACAATTGCTGAGGCAAAAGATTTTATAGAAAATGTACCTGAAAAACTTTCCTTTATGGGTACTTCATGCTGCCCTTCATGGTCTGTTATGGCTAAAAATTTATATCCGCAGTATGCTGAAAATGTTTCAATGACTTTGACTCCAATGGTTTTTGCTGCTCGACTTGTGAGAGAAAAATATAAAGATGCAATGATTGTTTTTGTTGGGCCATGTAGCGCAAAAAAATTAGAAGCTTCCAGAAAAAGCGTAAAAAGTGAAGTAGATTTTGTAATTACATATGAGGAGTTATCTGGAATGCTTACAGCCAAAGAGGTAGAAATAATTGGTACAGATATGAGCTTGAGTAATGAAGCAACTGGTTCAGGAAGAGGCTTTGCGGTTGCAGGTGGAGTGGCTAAGGCTGTAGCTGATTTGATAAAAAAAGAACAGCCAGGGAGAGAAGTTAAGATTAAAGCTGCTAATGGACTGAGAGAATGTAGGGAGATGCTTAATGATGCTGTAAAAGGAAAGTACGATGGATATCTCCTTGAAGGAATGGGGTGTCCAGGTGGATGTGTTGCTGGAGCTGGGTGTATTGCCAAACCTAACATATCCGGTGCTCAGGTTAAACAATCGGCTAAAAATTCTGAGCTGAAGATTTCAGATGAGTCTAAATATGCTGATAAAATTTACTTGTTAGATGAAAAAAATTCAGAGGAAAAATAGAACATATTATTATTTATCTATTTATATTTGAGTCATTAGCAAGTAAAAATGCCTTCGCTACTCTAGAGGTCACTGAAAAGCTATATAAAAAATCGTCATCGAATTAAAGATGGCGATTTTTTTGTATAAAAGACTAAAAGGTTATCAGGTGATAAGGATCATTTACACTACAGAGTATTTGATATTTAAAATGAAAAAGTAATTGACAATACTCGATACTTATGTTAAAGTAAATTTACAAACAAGTCCATACGCGAACGAATGAGGTGAGGAGATGCAAGATAAGTGTATTATTAGAAAGATTAATGATATTTGTAATATTTCTGATAAATATATTATAAAAAGAATAAATGAAGAAAGATTGCCAATTTTAAGAAATCATGTTCCATTATTCTATATTCTTTCAGGAGATGGAACACCATTGCTTTTTAACGAAATAGCAAAAATTTGGAAAATTTCAAAATCCTCTTTATCAGATATTATCTTAAAGTATGAGAATCAAGGATTAATTAAAAAGTGTAGTTGTTCTGAAGATAAAAGGAGTGTATACATAAGTTTAACTCCTGAAGCTAATATTATTAAGAAAAAACTATATGAAATTGAAGATGAATTTTTAAATTTATTACAAAAGAATTTTGATAAAAATCAATGGAATACTTTTGAAAATGACATAGAAAAAGCTTTAAGCAATCTTGAAAGAATGCTGTAAAAGCTTTTTTCAAGATTGAATAGTTCGTACACGTACGTAAGAATTTATAATATATAGCATAAAAGATATTATTAAAATAAACGAAACCTTAAGAGTTATAAGAGTAAATGAATGTTTGTAAAAAAGTAATTTAAAAAAATAAGTTATGTATAAAAAAATCTAATATTAATAAGGAGCATAAACATATGGAAAACCAAGTACTTAAAGCAATAGAAAATAGAAGAAGCACAAGAAAGTATACAGACAAGCAAATAGGTGAGGAGGAATTGCAAAAAATACTAGCGGCCGGAATACAAGCACCTACTGCAAATAATTCACAACCATGGCATTTTACAGTAATACAAAATAAAGAAATGATTAAACATATAAGTGATAAGTCAAAAGAAGTGATGCGTCAAAGTGATGATAAAGACATAGTAAATATTGGAGAAAACGCTGTAAATATATTTTATGATGCACCTACTCTAATAATAGTTTCAGGTAAAGAAGATGTTAGTTCATCTTTAGTCGATTGCTCAGCAGCCATAGAAAATATGTTAATAGCTAGTGAAAGTATGGGTCTTGGAACAGTATGGGTAGGCCTTGTTAAATTTTTCTTTTCACTTAGTGATGAAGTTAAAAAATTAGGACTGCCTAATGGATATAAACCGTTTTATGCTGTAGCCGTAGGACATAAAGCGAATAATAGTATTTTAGGACCATCAAAGAGAAATAAAAATGTTATAAATTACATCAGATAAAAAAGCTAATTTAAAATAAAGGGGATTATGAAATGTTAAATTTTGATTATTCAATACAGACAGAAATATTTTTTGGAAAAGATAAAATAAATCACCTTGCAGAAAACGTAAAGAAGTATGGTTCTAAAGTTTTGCTTGTTTACGGAGGTGGTAGCATAAAGAAAAGTGGATTATATGGTAAAATTACAGACATTTTTAACAAAAATGAAATAAAATTTTTCGAGTTATCAGGTGTAGAGCCTAACCCAAGAATATCAAGCGTAAAAAAAGGGATTGAAATATGCAGAGAAAATAAAGTAGATATTATACTTGCTGTAGGTGGAGGAAGTGTAATTGACTGCTCAAAGGTAATAGCAGCTGGCTATTATTATGATGGTGATGCATGGGACATTGTACTTGATCCAAGAAAAATAAATAAAGTTCTTCCCATTGCAACTATACTAACATTATCTGCTACAGGTTCTGAAATGGATGCAGGAGCAGTAATTACAAATCTAGAAACTAGTGAAAAATTAGCCACTGGTAATAAATATATGGCACCTAAGTTTTCAATATTAGACCCTACTTATACATTTTCAGTACCTGCAAATCAAACAGCAGCAGGTACAGCTGATATAATGAGTCATATTTTTGAAGTATACTTTAGTAATACAAAAGGAGCTTATCTTCAAAATAGAATGGCAGAAGCACTTCTTAAAACTTGTATAAATTATGGTGAAAAAGCTATTGCTGATCCTGAAAATTATGAAGCAAGGGCAAACTTAATGTGGACCTCAAGTCTTGCTATAAATGGCCTGTTAAGTTATGGAAAAGAAACAGAGTGGAGTGTTCATGGAATGGAGCATGAGTTAAGTGCATTCTATGATATTACTCATGGAGTTGGTCTTGCAATTTTAACACCACATTGGATGGAGTATTCACTAAATGATAATACAGTAAACAAGTTTGTTGAATATGGAGTTAATGTTTGGGGACTTGATGCTAGTGGTAACAAATATGAAATAGCTCATAATGCTATTAAAAAGACAAGAGAGCACTTTGTATCATTAGGAATACCTTCCACCTTAAGAGAAGTTGGAATTAAGGAAGAAAAACTAGAAGAAATGGCAAAACAAGCTACTGTACGTGGGAAACTTGGAAGCTTCAAACCTTTAGATGCACAGGATGTACTAAATATATATAAAGCTGCTTTCTAAAAAATACTAAATTATTTATAATTGGTAAGCTTGTTAATGTTCCAAAGTAAGTAAGTTGTTGTACAAAGGCTATAAAAAAGATATAGAAATAAGAGGAGGAAAAGAATATGAACTTAATTGAAATTTTAAACACACGTTATTCTGTAAAGGAGTTTGATTCTACAAAGAAAATTTCTGATGAGGATTTAATTAAAATCAAGGCTCTTTTAAGACTTAGTGCATCTAGTGTTAATGGTCAACCATGGCACTTTGTAATTGCAAATACAGATGAAGGTAAAAAACAAATTAGTAAAAGCACTCAAGGCTTTTTTAATTTTAATGAAGCTAAAGTATTAGGCGCAGATCAGGTTGTTGTATTTTGTTCAAGAACTGATATGGATGAAGAATATTTACTTCATGTATTAGAAAAAGAGGATGCTGATGGTCGTTTTAATGATAAAGTATTTAAAGATAACCAACATATGGGACGTTCAAAATTTGTAAATATACATCGTGATGATGAGAAAGATTTACAACATTGGATGGAAAAACAGGTATATTTAAACATTGGTAATCTTTTACTAGGTGTTGCGACTCTTGGCATTGATGCCGTACCAATGGAAGGGTTTGATGCGAAAGTTTTAGATGAAGAGTTAGGTTTACGTAAAAACGGATATACAGCAATTGCTATAGTTGGATTAGGTTATCGCAGTGATAATGATTTTAACGCTGAATTACCTAAATCTAGATTAAAAGATGATGAAATCATTACTATCATCTAATAGATAAAAAATTTACATTGTCTATACCATGGGAAGCATCGCAAAGTGCCAGTAACCATTACTCGTTAAACTATAGTTTTAAGCTTAACGGGTATTTTTTTGCTCTTACCATCTTTATTACCTCTAAAGTATTTTTATTTAATTTATTGTAAAAATAAAAGGGGAGGAACACTGGCAAGGCTTTCAAAAGATGGTAAGCAAGAACAAGTGAAAGCACTTATAAAAAGTTTTGGTGTTACAAAGCTCACAGAGATTCCAAAAGAAAAGTATGGTGAGCTTTTGAATGGAACAAATTCTATAAATTAGAGGAGGATGTATTCATGAAAGTAATTACTGGAAACGTGAGATTTAGTTATGCAAATGTGTGGGAACCAAAGAGTATTAATGGTAGTGAACCTAAATATTCCGTTAGTATTATAATTCCAAAAACAGATGTGGAAACTCTAAAAAAAATAAATGCAGCAATTGCCTCCGCCTAAAGCTATACTTGCTGAAGTAGGTGTAAGGTATATTTAAACTTTAGTACCAGAAACAGCAGTGCATGTATAAAGGCATACATAAGAAAAATTTTTAAATATGCCTATTTGCATGGATTGTCTCGCATAGAATTTAAAATGTTTTTATGTTCATAAAGCAAATAATAATTAGCCCATGAAATAACATATATTTTAGCAAACAAAATAGCAGCAGTTATAACTTCTTCTATTTATTTTTATATTAATTCATTCGCTTTATAAGAAAATTGAGAACTAAATATTAAAATTTAATCCGTATATCCATAGCCTATTAATTTATTAGTATCCATTCCTAAATACACACCCATACTACTTTGTATTCCACCTTTTGTTTGGAAATCTATAAGATATACTTCTTTACCAATATAAGAAATATTATTAATCCTCCCCATACTTTCATGTAAGGTTATTTTAGAAAGTTTACTATCCTTCCAAGTTTCCAATAGCCTCTCCTTATCTTTTGAGGTTAGTTGATTATATGCCACTTCTCTAATGTCTTGTTCCTTCACAGTTGTACTTATTGGTTCTTTATTAGTTATGATATTTACTTCCTTTGGGCTTGAACAAGCAGTAAATAACCCCAAAGAAAGAACTGATGAAATAATAAGTATATTTACCTTTTTCATAATACACCTCTCTTTATTATATTAGACGGTCTAAATTACAATTTAGTTTCACTTAAATATGAATTATATCTATATTATTTTAAACGCAACCTAAACTTTATATGCCATACTTTTAATTTATTGTATTGTAATTCCTCAAGATGTTATCTGGTATTGGATTTTTGGGTATGCTAACCGCAACTATAGCTACATTCTTTCTAAAAGGAAATAATAGTAGGAGCTATAAAAATCAAACAATTGAAGATATTAAAGCGAGATTAGATAATTTTGATGAATTAAATATAGAAGACATAAATAATATCCATAATGTACTTATAGCGCTAAAAAAATAGAAAATATATCAATTTATTAGTTATACTCAAACATTAATTGAATAACTTGTGTAATTAATTTATGGAGCAGATAGTTTTGCTCTATTTTTATGTACTTAAACATAGGTGTACATTTGAAATTGGAAAGAATTACATACATCGCTTTAAAGGTATTTAATAAAGTATGTCAAAAGTGTAAATAATATCAGCTCTTAAGCTCGCTAAAATTATTGGCACAGGAGCCGTTTTATATGTAATAGGAATAATTGATATATATTTATATCGTTTATTATAAAATATTAGAATTTAATAGGGGGAGTACAAAGTTGAAATTAAGTCATAATAAAATTTTTAGGAGTAAGTGGTTTCAAGTAGTTGTTTATATATTTTTAGTTATTGTAATTGAAACTATTTATGCAAAAGCTGCGGGATGGTTTGTTGTTGCAAGTAGTATAGGATTAGTAACATATCAATTTTTCATAAACGAGAAATTTAAACGACGTAAGGTAATATTGAAAATTGGTGTAGGTATTATGCTCTTTATGATGTTTATTGTAGGCATAGCTATGTCAAATCCTCTAACAATGGATGAGCAAAAGGTACTAGCTGCACAACAAGCAGCTGCAAAACTAGAAACAAAACAGGCTAGTGAACAAGCTACCTTAGATGAGAAAAAAGCAGAAGAAGCTAAAACAGCTAAGGAAGATGCCAAGAAAAAAGAGGTTGCTGTAGTTAAACCTACAGAAGTAATTGCGCCGAGTTCAGTAAAAGGTTTACTTAAGATTCATTTTATAGATGTGGGACAAGCTAATTCTATTTTAATTGAACAAGGTAATGCTTCTATGCTTATAGACGCAGGCAATAACCCAGATTCAGCTCTTGTTAAAAATTATATATCACAGCAAGGAATTACAAAACTTGATTATGTTGTGGGAGCTCACCCACATGAGGATCATATAGGTGGGTTAGACTATGTTATCAATTCTTTTGAAATAGGAAAAATCTACATGCCCAAAGCTACATCCAATACTAAAGCTTTTCAAGATGTAGTAAATGCCATTAAATCAAAGGGAATGAAAGCTACAGTACCTAAAGTTGGAGAAAGTTTTAAAATAGGAGAGGCCACTGCAACAATTTTAGCTCCTAATAGTAGTAGCTATGAAGATATAAATAATACTTCAATTGTAATTAGATTAACTTTTGGTAACAATAGTTTTATGCTTGACGGAGATGCAGAAGATGTATCTGAAAATGAAATGTTATCCAAGGGTCTTAATGTGAAAGCTGATTTATGGAAATTAGGACATCACGGAAGTTCATCATCTACTACTCAAAATATGTTGGATAAGGTAAACCCTAAGTATGCTATTATAAGCGTTGGAAAAGGGAACACCTACGGACATCCAACTCAGAGTACTATGAATAAACTTAAAGCTAAGAATATATCAGTTTTTAGAACTGATGAAAATGGAACTATAGTATTAACTTCTGATGGTAGGAATATAACCTTCAATACTAAACTCGGTAGTTATGATTATGCAGGAACCAGTTCAAATAATAACGTGAATTCGGGGAGTAGTACCGCTAAATCTACTTCGGCACCAACAGTAGTACCTGTACCAGTAAAAGTACAAGCTCCATCAAATAATAGCAGAATTGTATTTCATACTCCTACAGGGAAATCCTATCACTATAGTAAAAGCTGTAGTACATTATCAAGAAGTAAGACTATTTTAAGTGGAACGTTAGGCGAAGCACTAAGTTCTTCACATAACTACCCTTGTAATATATGTGCAGGAGGTAATTAAGGGAATGTAACAATTGATAGATTTGAAGGCGAATTTGCAGTCTGTGAAAAAGAAAACAGACAAATGATAGATATAGAAAAATCAAAACTCCCCGAAATAGCTAAAGAGGGAGATATTCTAAATATAGAAAATGACATAATAACTATAGATTTTGAGGCAACTAAAAAAAGGTCAAAAGAAATAGAAAAACTTACTGAGGATTTTTGGAATTAATTTTAAGGGATAGTGATAGAGTTTATTTTCCTTTAAGGAGAAAATTGTAAGTATATCTCTAAATACATTTACAAAAAAAGGAAATTAAAGTTATAATATGTAGAAATTAGTTAAACCAAGGGGGACTCAATTTGATACAAAAGAAACATCGAAAAATTATATCAATATTAACAAGTATCATAATAACAGGAAGCTTACTAACCGGTTGTTCAAGTTCTCAGCCAGTATCTAAAAATATTACGTTAACCGCTAAACAACAAACTCAACAGAAGATAGATGCAGACATTAGTTCGTCGGTAGTCTCCTCACTAGGGTGACAGTCATTTGTAAAAAAAATGTAAAAGTAAGCTAATATTGTAATAGCAAAGGCTAAAATGACCTTTCTATGTCTTCAAAGGAACTTTTCCAAGACTTTTTATTGACAGCATTTTTAAGCTCTTCACTTATCACTAACTTATTTTCTAGTTGCTTATTGATAGCCGAGCTTAAACTCCTTTCAAACTTTGGTATATCCTCTTCTACTGGAATATCTATGTCTTTCAGCCTTGGCAAAAATGAGTATTCTATAATTCCGCTATTATTTATGCTGCTCCCCATCCATTCGCGTGCACCGGGTAAGTCTGTTACAACTACTTTTAAACCACAAGCCATAGCCTCTATTAATACTAGTGACAGCCCTTCATAAAAAGACGGCAGTACTAATATGTCACAACTTCTAAAAAGATGCCCTAATTCCTTTTGGTGAATTGCCCCCAAAACATGAATATTAAAACTATAGGTGTGATCCCTACAAATTTTCAGTATCTCTTTTGCTTCATCTCCCACTCCTGAGCCTACAAGATAAAGTTCTATATCCTTATGGTAATTCTCTAATAACTTTATGGCATTAATTAAATTAGGAACCCCTTTAGAATAGCTTAACTTCCCTGCATAAACTATTTTTATATTAGTACTTAAATCCTTATTTTCCTCCATGTAGAATATATCTGGATTAAAACCAGGTCCAGCGACTCTTACTTTCTTTTCATTTATCCCATATTGGTTAATTAGCAAATTTTTTTCATGTCTTTGAGAAGCGATTACTACATCTAGGTTTTTACAATTATATATTACATATTTGACTACATTCTTTGAAAACTGGCTATCCATTTTTCTAAAAGTCTCTAATTGCCTTAAATCAGTTCCATGGCAAAAGGCTATTATATTTCTATTTGGATACATTTCCTTGACCAAAGCGGTTATTATCCATGTATGATGGCATATAATTATATCAGGTTTAAACTCTTTAACAGCTTTATCTATAATTAAAGAAAATTCACTTTTCCACTTTTCTAATATATCTTCAGATAAATCCCTATATCTAGTGCTTTCATAAGGCATTACATCACTCATTCCTACAACGGGAAAAGGTAACTCTTTTGTTTCAAACATAACAGGATAGAATGTAATATCTTTCTTTACATCAAAATAGACATCTTCATCTTTTACAGATATCCCTGCAACCACAGCTTGCTCATAGCCCTTTTTATCCGCTTCCTTAACAAGTGCTTGTAAGTATATTCCGCTTCCTGTTTTATCAGGTTTTTGTGCAATTATGTTTAATATTTTTTTCATATATTTACTCCTATTAATCTTAGCATTATAAGTTATTTTTTTGCAATTCTACTATGTAGTTCACCATTCAATTTCTCTATTATAATACATCAAATTACCATGATTTTCAAGAAAACCTATCCTTTCCGTCAGGCTTACGTCCAGGAACTGCCTTCATATGTTTAGCGTTTATACTAAGGTTTTGATATTCTAGGTCTCATTGAAAAACATTTTATAGCTTAATGATTAGTGTAAAAACACCAAATGTGAAATTTTCATATGGTACCTGGTTTGAATTTTAATAATAATAGTGTAGAATATAATAAGATATCAAGAATCTTTTAATGAGGTGATACTGTGAGACAGGTTGGAGGAATAATTGCTGCTGCCAACAGATTTGTGGCTTATCCAATGAAAAAGGTTGGTTCAATTTCTTTAATTCAAAGAATAGTACTTACATATAAAAAAGCTGGTATATGGCCTATTGTAGTAATTACTGGCTTTGAAGATCCAGAAATAAAGTCAGCTCTTGCAAGGGAAGATGCTATTTTTATTATAAACAAGGATTATGAGAATCCTCCACTTATTGATTCCTACAAGATTGGACTTAAATATCTTCTAGGTAAGTGTGATAGAGTTATGTTAACACCTGTAAATGTGCCTATGTTTAATTATAAGACAGTGCTAAAAATGATTGAAATAAAGGATGAAATCATTATTCCATCATATAATATGCATGGTGGACATCCCCTGCTTATTGATAGTGTATATATTCCTGATATTCTTTCCTATGCTGGTGGGAATGGACTTAGGGGAGCCATTGATTCCTTGGGTGCTTCTATAACTTGGCTCAATGTGAATGATAGAGGAGTTACATGCTCAATTAATGATGAGGACGAAATAGAAGCACTTCTGCCGGCTCACAATGATAGTTTGTTTCAGCCTTCTTTAACTATAAATATAAGGAAAGAGAAGGTTTTTCTCGATTCTAGATTAAGACTTCTTCTTGAGCTTATAGACGACAATAATTCTGTTAATGGCGCTTGTAAAAGGATGTCTTTATCCTTAAGCAAAGCCTGGGATATGATTAATGAACTTGAAAAAAATCTTGGGTATGAAATAGTTTTAAGAAGGCAAGGAGGAGCAAGAGAAGGGAGAACAAGACTTAGCAATGAAGGTAGAGAGTTTATGGAGAATTATGACCAGTTCTATAGTGCGGTAACCAAGTATACTTGGGAGCAATTTAAAAAGTATTTTGAAGACAAAACATCCGATTATATATAATACAATGTATAAAATGCAAATTTTGTACATTGTATTTTTTCGTATACGTACTCTTTCAAATACTTTTTAAGAAGTATTTGAAACTTAGGAAATAATACCATATAATCGAACCAAGTAATATATGATAACGATATCATATAATTTAACTAAAAAGCACAGGATAAGGACCTTATATGATTTTATTATTCAGAAAATTAAGAAATATTATTTTATAATTTCTTGTAAAAAAAGAGATTTAAGAAATAAAGTCATGCAAATGCACTTGAAAACTTATTAAACATAAGGAGGGTATTATGAATAATATAGGAAATTCAGTTCTTAAGAAAGATCATTCAAAAAAGATATTAGGTGTGGCAAAATATGTGGCAGATGTTCCTACTGATGGCATTCTTCACGGTAAGTTTTTGAGATCAACAGTGGCTCATGCTAAAATAAAGAACATTACCTTGCCAGAATTACCAGATGGATACATGATAGTTAACAAGGACGATGTTCTTGGTGAAAATAAGGTTCATATAGTACTGGAGGATATGCCAGTATTTGCTATAGATACTGTGGAATACATTGGAGATCCAATTCTTATGGTGGTGGGACCGGATGAAAAAGTAACAGAGGAAATTGTATCAAAAATAGTAATTGATTACGAGGAACTTCCTTCTATACTGGATATGACTAAATCAGATATTGCATTTTTTGATTACCATCATGAAAAAGGTGATGTGGATGGGTGCTTTGAAAATGCTGACAAAGTGTATGATGAAATTTTAAATACAGGTTATGGTGAACAATTGTATCTAGAAACTAATGGAATGATTGCAGACTATCATGATGGTAAAATCACCGTTAGAGGATCCATGCAATGCCCATATTATGTTCTTACAGCGGTGAAACTTGCAACAGGGCTTGAAAAGGACAAGGTTCAGGTTCAGACGGATATTACAGGTGGAGCCTTCGGTGGAAAGGAAGATTATCCATCAATACTTGCATGTCAGGTGGCAGTAGCAAGTATGAAAGCTAAGAAACCAGTAAGGGTTATTTTTGATAGAAGAGAAGATATTACGTCAACTAGTAAGAGACATCCTTCAACTGCAAGATACAGGGCAGCTGTTAAAGATGGAAAAATTACAGCAATGGATATCGATATAATATATGACGCAGGTGCATATTCAACACTTTCGGCGGTAGTACTGCAACGCGGAACAATATGTGCTACTGGAGTTTACAATATTGAAAACCTTAGGGTTCACGGCAAGGCTAACAAAACAAATACAGTTCCTAAAGGAGCTTTCAGAGGATTTGGAGCACCACAGGTATTCTTTGACATGGATCTTTTTATGAACCACGTAGCAAAAGGTGAAGGAAGAAATAGCTTAGAATTTAAACAAGAACATATTGTAGCGCAGGGAGATGATACACCAACTAATGGAAAATTTCATTTCCACGTTCCACTTAAAGAGATGATTAAAGAAGTGGATATCCTTTGTGATTACAAGAAGAAAAAAGAACTTTATGACAAGCCGCAGTCTGGAAGATTTAGACGTGGAATAGGAATACAGCTGGCGTTCCATGGTGCAGGCTTCACAGGTTCAGGAGAAAGAGACTTAATAAAAGCAGTATTAAAAGTTAAAAAGTATAAAGATGGCACTGTGGAAATACTTACTTCCAATACCGATATGGGACAAGGGCTACAAACAACTTTTGCAAAAATAGCAGGTAAAGAGCTAGGGATTCCATTTGAGCAAATAATAGTACGTAACCCTGATACTGACAAAGTTCCAGACTCTGGCCCAACAGTTGCATCAAGATCACTTATGGTAGTTGGAGAGCTTATACGTCGTGCCACAACTCGGCTAAAAGATGAATGGAAGGATGGACAAGAGCAGATCATTGAGGAGCACTACAAGCATCCAGAATTTCTTATACCCTTCTCACTTGCTGAATTCCGTGGAGATGCTTATCCTACCTATTCTTGGTCAGTTCAGTCTGTAGAGCTTGAGATTGATATGTTAACAGGTCAGCACAATGTTATAGGGGCATATGGGTCTTTTGATGTAGGAACTCCTATTGACATGAATATAGTAGTTGGACAAATGGAGGGTGGAATGCTTCAGGGCATTGGTTATTCATCAATGGAATTTATGGATCATGATAGCACAGGTCGAATTAGAAATAACAGCTTGAGCGATTATATCATACCAACAGCTATGGATGTGCCAGTTATTAAGGCTCAGATGCATGTTAACGAATATCCCTATGGGCCTTATGGAGCTAAGTGCGCAGGAGAACTTCCAAATGTGGGAACCGCAGCAGCATATATAGAGGCTGTGGAACAGATTTTAGGTAAGAAGGTTCAACACATTCCATTTACAGTAGAAGATACACTAAGAGCAATATCCGCAAAAGAGGATTAGATATAAGTAATGATATATGGAAAGCCATATTAAAATAGAGAGGAAGGTATATTCATGAAATATATTGAGTTCAAACTTAATGGAGAAAATGTTCAATACGAGGGTAGTGCATCAAACAGACTCTTAGATGTATTGAGAGAAACCTATAGACTTACTGGAGTAAAGTGTGGTTGCAAGGAGGGTGAATGTGGAGCATGCTCTGTTATCATCGATGGGAGACTTGCTAATTCATGTATGATAGCAATGGGAAGTATTCATGGAAGTGATGTTATGACTATAGAAGGCTTTAGTAATACTGAAAGGTTTAAGGTTATTGATAAAGCCTATGGAGATGTTTCAGCAGTGCAATGTGGATTTTGTATACCGGGGATGGTACTTGCAACAGAGTGTATACTTGCAGTGACTCCACATCCAACGGAAGAAGAAATAAGACGTGGAATATCCGGAAATTTATGCCGTTGCACAGGATACAATTCAATAGTTAAAGCTATAGGAATCGCAGCAAAAGAAGGTAAAGGATTATGGTAAAATTAAATAATGGATACGTGCCAGAAACGCTTGTAGAGGCACTGAAAGTAATGAGGGATGAAAAGGTTAAGCCTTACAGTGGAGGAACTGATCTTATGCTTGAAGTAGAGGAAGGTGCAAGCTATCTATTTTTGAATAAGATAGCTGAGCTTAAAATAATAAAATCAGATTCTGATTATATAAGAATAGGGGCACAGTGTACTTTCACTGAAATAGAGGAATCAGATGTTGCACCTCGAATTTTAAAGGATGCAATGTCACAGCTTGCAGGCCCAGCTGTAAGAAATTTCGGAACTATAGGTGGGAATATAGGAAATGGATCAGCAAAGGCTGATTCAGCCTTGATATTATTTGTTGCAGATTCACTTATTAGACTAAAAAGTGCTAGTTCTGAGAGAACAATTTATATTAAAGATTTTTATAAGCAAAGAAAACAGCTTGACCTAAGAGAAGGGGAACTCATAGTTGAATTTTTAATACCTAAAAAATATCTTGAAAATTACTATTATAAGAAGATAGGTGCTAGAAAGGCACTAGCAATTACTAGAGTGGGATTTGCAGGACTTTTACATGAAGAAAATGGAGTGATTACTCATGTAGCAACTGCATTTGGAGCAATCGAACCTACTATAGTTAGACATCCTGAAATTGATGAGATGTTTATAGGAAAAACTATTAGTGAAGCTAAGGGATTAAAGGACAATTACCTAAATTTATACGAAAATGCAATAAACCCAAGCGCTGGGAGAGTTTCAAAAGAATATAGGAAAACTGTATGTATAAATTTATTAAAAGATTTTTTAAATGAAAATGGTATCTAATTAATCTGGAAAGTTGTAAAATAAAGAGGACAATTAAATATTTTCTTGTATATATTAGAAATATGCTCTAATAGTATCTACCAGGTTGCTGTAAATTACCTGACTACAAGAATAATTTGAAGCTACACTGAATTAAGCTTAAATTATTCTATAGTCATTTAACTTAGCAACCTGTTTTTTTTATACAGTTCTTAAAGTGAGCACAATTGCTAAATTATTTAACCGTAGAAAAAAAGGGAGGATAATAATGAAAGCACTTAAAGGAAACATAATTTTTACTGCGTCTAGTGAAAAGTTCGAAGTCTATGAAAACAGCTATCTTGTAGAGTCTGATGGAACAGTTGTAGGAATATTCAAAGAACTTCCAAGCCACTTAAAGGTGACTAGCGTTGATAATTTTGGTGATTCACTAATAATTCCTGGATTTGTAGATATGCACCTGCATGCTCCACAATTTCAGAATATGGGTCTTGGCCTAGATGAGGAACTGCTACAATGGCTTGAAAAGTATACGTTTCCTGAAGAAGCTAAATATAGCAATGAGCAGTACGCCAAGAGGCTTTACACAAATCTTGCAAAGGAGTTGTGGAGAAATGGAACCACTCGCGTTTCACTTTTCTCAAGCATTCACAGAAATGGAACTGAAATTCTAATGGACGTCTTCAATAGGGCGGGTATTGGGGCTTACGTTGGAAAAGTTAATATGGATAGAAATTCACCGGATTTTTATGTGGAGTCAACTGAGGAGTCACTAGCATCTACTGAAGAATGGATATTGGCTACAAAGGACAAGTACAATCTTGTAAAGCCTATAATAACACCAAGGTTCGTTCCATCATGTTCAGTAAAACTCATGAAGGGTCTTGCTAATCTTTCTGAAAAGTACAATCTTAAAGTGCAAAGTCATCTATCTGAGAATGAAAGTGAGATCCAATGGGTGAATGAACTCCATCCAGAATTTGGTTCATACGCAGATGTATATGATGGAATGAAGCTTCTGACTGAAAATACGATTATGACTCATGCAGTACACAATACACTAGAAGAAATAGAGCTACTTGCAAAAAGAAACGTCTTCATAGCACACTGCCCAAATGCTAATTACAACTTGTCATCAGGTATAATGCCAGCAAGGAAATTCCTTGATGCTGGAATTAGGGTTGGACTTGGAACGGACATTGGTGCAGGTCATCAGATTGGTATATATAAGGTGATGAGCCGTGCCGTTCAATCTTCCAAGATGAATTGGCTTAATAGTGGAAAGGTTGAAAGGTGTCTTACAATGCCTGAGGCCTTCTACATGGGAACAAAAGGTGGCGGAGAATTCTTTGGCAAGGTGGGGTCTTTTGAGCGTGGATACTCACTGGATGCTCTCGTAATAGATGATGAAAACCTTGGTGACAGGGATTTCAGAAGCATTGAAGAGCGCCTCCAAAGGTTTATATACTGCGGAGATGACAGAAACATAACAAAACGTTATGTTGCTGGAAAACTTCTTTCTGAGCCGGTGTGATATTATATATCAATAGATTACCAAAACGGGTGGGTCTATCATTTATTCCTGTAATACCTAGCAGAGAGAAATCTCTGCTAGGTATATTTAGGTATCTGATGAGGATTTAATGATACTAAGCTAATAATTACTATTTTTTTTTCCTGCTCCGTATAAACCATAGGCTATATATAATTGCAAATACATAAATAGCAAAGCCAATCATTATTATTGCACTACGAGTTGAACTATTGAATTTTCCAGTATAAATACTAGCAAATATTAATAATGGTGCTATCAGTATAATGATAATAAGTATAATAATTTTCTTTTTTTTCATTTTCACCCTCCGATTCTAAATCTATTAACTAAATTATACATCTCTACTACACTAAATTCTATTATTTATTATATGTTAGCAAGTAAAAAAATGGTCTCCGCTACGTTATACCCATTTTCTTACAAAGACCCCCGAGCCATGTGAATGGAATGTGAAAAAGGGAAGCGATAAGGTCGCAATCATAAAGTTATGCAAATTAAGTATAAGTTTGGCAATTAATTGGGCGTGAATTCTTTTGTTGTTAAACAGTCAACTTGTTAAAGTTTTTGTCTGAAAAACTAACAAAGGAGTTTGGGAAAGGATTTACTGTTGCAAATTTAAAAAATATGCGACAATTTTATCTGACATTTCCAAAAGGCTACGCACTGCGTAGCTGAAGCCGCAGAAACAGCACAAATTGAAGCTTTTGAAAGTGATGAAAGGGAAGGCATAGTTAGAGAGTATTTAGATAAACTTCTTCCAAGCAATTGGGAGGAGATGAACCTGTATGAGCTGAGAGGTTTTTTTAGAGGTGAGGGAGAACTGGCAGTAAAAGCTTTTGGAACAGTAATACGTGACCATGTTTGTATAATGGAGGTTTGGTGTGAACTCTTTGGGAAGGATGCAAGTATGTTAAGAAAGATAGATTCTTATGAGATAGGTGGGATAATGAGGAAGATTGAGGGGTGGGAAAATATTAGTGATAGAGTTTACTTACCTATTTACGGAAGACAAAGAATTTTTTTTGAGGGAATCTGCGGGACAGTGTGGACAGTAGATTATAGGTTGTCCCATAACCTTGTCCCATAACTCAAGCTCTTGTGGAATCAAGGTTTGGGGATACTTTGGGACAGCTAGGACAAGAATTTAATGGAAAAATTCAAATATCTCATATTCAAGGAGGCCACCAGATATCACATTCCAAGTTATGATTTCTTGATAAACTTGATCCCCCCGAGCGTGATATTTTAGAGAGATATTATATTTTGGATCAATCCCTAGGAGAAATAGCCTGTGATAGTGATAAAAGCTACAATTAATTTGCAAGAATGAAGAGAAAAGCCTTAGAGAAATTGAGGGCACTTATGTAAATTTATATATTTAAAAAATTCCACATAAAACTATAGAGGAATTATATTTAATCTGTGGAATATATTACTATTATTATTATTATTATTAAAAAGGAGGGTTGTTATGCCAATTTATTATGAAAATCCAAACATAAGTGAACATATTAAAGAACACCCAATAGAGGTTTTTATACCTTCAAGTCCTTGGGTTAGATACTTTGCAAGAATGATAGATATGTATTTTGGATCAATGCTAATAGCAATAACGTGGGTTCGACTTTCACCTAATACATATAATAAAATACTTGGTGATAATAGTAATGAGTATGTTGCGGGAGTAATTTTATGTATAATATGGTTGCTTATTGAGTCGATGATGATATCAACATTGGGAACAACATTTGGTAAATGGATTTTTAGCTCAAAAGTGATTAGTATAGATGGTGGAAGGTTAAAATTTTCTAAAGCATTGTTAAGAAGTTTTTCAATGTGTTTTAATGGATTAGGGCTAATGATACCAGTAGTAAGTCTATTTACACTATCTAATTCATTTAAGCAAATAAAAAATCAAAATTATGGTGGGTTTACAAAATGGGATATACAAACTAAATCAGCAGTTATTACAACTAGATTAAAACCTATAAAGGTAGCGCTATTATTAACATTCTGCATAGTGAGTTTAGCAGGTTACAATTATCATTATGATAATCAATCAAAAATCATGAATGAAAATAATGAAGCAGTGGAGCAATTAGACGAAATATGGACTAAACTTGACGATGAAGGAACGTTATTAACTAATTGGGAAAATGAACTGGCAAATAAATATAAAAGCATAGCTGAACTTGCTCAAAAATTGGAGTACTGGGGCAGTAGTGGTAATGAAACTGAGTATAACAATAACATAGATAATTATAATAGGACAGTTAATGATTATAATGTAGAAGAATCTCTATATGAAACTAGACGGTTAAAATATGTCTCGGATACAGATAGTTACAACAAGAAATATGATGAGTTAATGGGTACTACAGAGTAAGTGTAAAAATTAAACATCAACATATTAAGAATAATATGACATTCATCTATCTTCTTATCTTATGGTAAGAAGATTTTTTCATTTTAAAATAAATCGGTGTACAAGCAAATACACTAGATATTTAAAGGGGATGATTTACACAGAATATTGATAGTACCTTTTATAGTTGCATCAAGATCCATGGTGGCTCTTGTATCGAGGCCAAAGAAACTGAGAACACTTATGTCCCGTTAGGGTAACTGTTACTTGGGAGAAACAGTAAATTATAAAAGAAAATTATTGATGAATTATAAATGAATTATAGAAAAATTAAGAGCGCTTATGTAAAACTATATATTTAAAAAAAACTCCGCACAAAACTTTTAAAGGGCATATATATTCAATGAAATCAAAATGAAAGGGGGAATTAACATGGCAGTTAAATCAACAAAGGTAGCCAGTGCGCTAAAACTTACTATGATAGTAGGTGTTGACACTAAAGGCAAAGATAAATTTGCAACAAAAAGGTTAAGTAATTTAAAAGTTGCTGCAGTAGATGAAGACATTTTTGCAGTAGGGCAAGCTATCTCAAACATTAAAACTTATCCACTATTCGGACTAGACAGAGAAGATCAGTACAGCTTAGTTAATGCTTAGTTGTTAGCTGAAAATTGAAAGCTAAAATTGAAAACCGAGAATTCAAAGCCCATGAGTCAAATAATTAAAAGGAGGTAATGTGATATGCATAAATTAGCTATGAGATTTTTAACATCTACAGAAGGTAAGTATTTTACTTTAACGGTAGATGACATTAAATCAGATGGAGATGGAGTTCCAACTGTGACAGAAGCTGAGGTAAATGCTCTTATGGATTTAGTAATTGCAAAAAATATTTTTGCATCAGCTAATGGTAATTTAATTGGTAAGAAAGATGCTAAGATAGTTACTACTGATACTAGTATGGTTGAAGTAGCCTAGGGAAATAGTGCCTGTGAGGGCACTATTTTTCTGCTTAAATATTTAAATAAGGAGGGGAAGTGACAATAACTGGAGGTTATTGTTTGCTACTAGAGATTTATGTTTTTGAGAATTCTCCATGGAAATTCTACCAATGTCTAAATAGCGCTCTTGTGCAGCAGCTGCTTTCAAATCCACACAACCAATATGCACACAAATATTTTCATCTATATATTTAAATTCTAATTTTTGTCCAGGTTCAAGTGCATAATCACACATAAATTCTTCTAATTGAGAGCCATATAATATATTTTTTCCTTTATCATAGAAGAGTATATACTGGTTATCAATTTCATCATCCAAAACTTGAATTTTCAAATTATTATAGCAGCTAATATATATATATTAAGTCAAGATGAAACTGCTGATGTAAATTAGTAGTTTTTGTCTATAATTACATCTTTAGAGTAATAGTAACTGGTGTAGCCTTTATTAATCTGAATTAAGCTTTTCTTTGTGGCGTATTTTACTTGGATTTGGAATCCCAAAACGTTTAAACACTTGATATAGATGAATGGGAGAGGAGAAACCTGATTTATAGGAAATTTCTTCTATAGAAAGTGATGTTTCCTCCAACTGTTCAATTGCAAACTTAAAGCGTTCATTTAAAAGGTATGCATGAAAAGTCAAACTTAATTCCTTTTCCATTATCCTGTTTATCTGTCTAGTACTCAGAAAAAGAAAGGAAGATAAATCTTTTAAGGATATGGAATTCATAAAGTTGTTTTTTATAAATTTCTCAATTCTTTCAATTCGTTCCTGCTGCAGGGATTTTTTCAGTACAGCATATTTAGGAATGGACCCTATAGTTGATGAAACCGTGCGTAGTACATCTATTATTATATCTGTAATTAGGATTTGAATTTTAAGCTGGTATCCTAAATTGCGATGCTTGACCTCAAAAAAAACCTGTTGGAATTTGCTTCGGGTTTCAAAAGTATCCTCGAAAGCAAAGGGGTAGGTTCTTGAAAGCATATCTTTTAGCATAGTAATTTCTTTCTTAGCGGCGGAGTTATTAATTTGAAGGTTATTTAAGATGCTTAACTCGAATTTAAGGCAGTACTCAGACATAGGATCTTTTGCATTTGATAACTGGATGTGTTTTACATAAGGTGCTGTTATATATAGTTGTCTAGCTTTTACGTCAAAATCAGTTCCTTCAATATTTATAAATCCCTTGCCTTGTGGGATTATATGAAGTTCAAAGAAAGTATGATAGTGCTCGCTAGCACTCCAATTCTCATTTGGAATCACTTTGATTAAATCGATTATGTGTAAATTTAGATAACCTATCAAAATATTAAAATCTAAATAATTAATTGAAGAATCATAAGTTGCTATTTCGATAACATCACCATCCATGCATTGAAGTGCTAAAGCATATTTTTCCATATAGAGCCCCCATGTCATTTTTAAGTAATAGGTTGTCATTACTGTTTATTTAATATGTTGATTTAACTATATTATAATGTTTACATTAAGATAAATAAAGGGGTGTCAGCAATGATTAAGTTAAAAAAGATTTTTGTGGTTTTTAAGACTCATTTTGATATTGGATTTACGGGGCTTCCGTCAGAAATAAAAGCGAGATACAGCAAGGATATGATTCCTAACGCAGTTGAAACTTGCATAAAAAGCAAGGAAGAGGACTCCTTGCATCCTTATGTATGGACAATGCCGTCTTGGCCATTAACCAGCGTCTTAAGAGATAATTGTGAAGGTCTTGAAAACTTAATAAACAAAAAACAAATATTATGGCATGCCTTACCTTTTACTACTCATACTGAATTCTGTGGGTTAGAAGAATTTATAAGGGGGATGTACATATCAAAAAAATTATCCTCAAAATTTGACTTTTCTCCTATCAGTGCAAAAATGACAGATGTACCAGGGCATACATGGATTTTGCCCACACTGTTAAGTAATGCAGGAATTAAATTTCTTCATTTAGGTTGCAATCCATGTTCGACGCCTCCAGATGTTCCACCGCTGTTTAATTGGGAGGGACCGGATGGCCGAAGAGTACTTACTATGTATTCAAAGGGTGATTATGGTAGTGGTACATTTCCAGATGAAGACTGGGACTTACCTGTGTGGTTAGCAATGTTTAATACCGGAGATAATCATGGAGCCCACAGCCCACAAATAATTAAAGATATACTTAATGAAGTTAAGTTAAAGAGTCCAGAAACCGAAGTTCATTTCGGAACTTTAGATGATTTTTATAATGCACTCTCAGAAATAGATTTGCAGTTACCCGTGATTAAAAAGGATTTGGCTGATTGCTGGATTCATGGTGTTGGAACTTACCCTAAGGAAGTATCAGAGATTAGAAAACTTAGAAATTACCTTACAGCAATTGAGACAGTAATAAGCCTTAAAGAACTTAATAATGAAGAATTCTCAGGAAGTAATTCAGCGCTTATCGAAAATGCATACGAAAATATGCTACTGTTTGGAGAGCATACCTGGGGATTAGATACTAAGATTGGACTTAACCCCATAGGTAGAGTGTATGACAAAGAGTCTCTAAAAAGCATGCAAAGTGAAGGTAAGTATGACAGGATGGAAGAGTCCTGGAAAGAAAAAGCTAATTATGTTAAAAATGCTATAGGATATATTTCACAAATAGAAGCTAACGTACTTGAGAAGTTTTCTTTTGATGAGAAAAATGTTCATTCAAAATTCCTAAAAATATATAATCCTCTGGTTATAAGAAGAGATGGGTTAATAGAAGTTGATAGATGTTTAGAAGGAGAATTCTCTATAATTGATGAAGTTAGATCTGAGGTACTCAGCTATATAGCTATGGATAATAAATTGTATGTTGAGGTATTGGATGTGGAACCCTTATCTTTTAAAATATTAAAGATAATAAAAGAGAAGCATTGCCAAGAAATGCTGAGTGGGATAGCATATGAAAAAGATAACTTTGTTAATTTGAAAAATAAGTACATTACTCTTGTGGTAGATAAAAACTCTGGTACAATTGTATCTTTAAAGAATAAAGCTACGGGTAAGGAGTGGGTGGATAGCAGCTCTCAATTGGGGTTTGGACAGTTTATTTATGATATCCACTCAAAAAAAGAAGTTTTTGAATACGTAAGAGACTACGCCTATGATCTTCAAGATTGGTATTTGGATGATTTTGGTAAACCGCTATATCCGAAAATAGGTCATAATACTTTTAAACATTGTACACAAAAAGTAAGCTTTGAAAACACCAGTACTTATGGGAGGATAATTATTGAACAAGGGGCGCTTGAAGAAAGTGTGGAGGCTTATGGAAATGCAAAGTCTGTTATAAGCAAAATTACCCTTTTTAAGAATAAGGAATATGTTGAGTTTGAATATGAAATTGTAGAAAAACAAGAGACACCTTACGTGGAATCAGGCCACTTTGTTTTCCCTTTGGCAGCAGATGTTCCAAGCTATAGCGTAAATAAAATAGGGAGCGTTATTGATCCTTGCACAGATATATTAAAGGATGCTAACCATGTATTATACTGCTTAGAAAATTGGGTTGATGTATGTGACAAAGGAGAAGGATTATTATTTATTTCCTTTGATACACCATTACTTTCCATAGGAAAACCCGGGATAGAAAGATATTCACCCGATTATGTTCCACAAGAACCTATAATCTATTTCAATGCCTTTAATAATCAGTGGGGTACTAATTTTCCACAATGGATTGGGGGCAATTTTAACTTCAAATACAGAATAATTCCGCATATTGGAAATTGGCAGGAGGTAAATGCCTTTAAAAAGTCGAAGCAGGCAGTAGTACCATTAATTTCTAACTTTATTGTAGATGCTGAAATATCACTGAAGAGCGAATCTAATAGGCTTGTATTAAATGAGTTAAATTCGTTAGAAATCCTAGCTTTAAAAGCCTCACAGAATGGCGATGGCTTCATACTTAGGTTAAGGGAAACCTTAGGCAAGAAGCAGATACAAAAGATAATATTTAATAAAAAAATAGAAAGTGTATTTAAGTGCAACCTCCTTGAGGTAGTAGAAGGTGAAATAAGGCTGGAGGATTGTGAAGAGGGCAAGGAATTCGATTTAAGTGTAAGTCCCTTTGAAATTATCACATTGAAACTACAAAAAAAGAATCTGTAAACAAAGATGCTAATAGTTATTTTGAACATAGTTAATAATGTATCAGCTTGCTAAGTATGATATGATGAAATTCAAATAACTGTTAAAAATGAAATAAATATTAAAAGTGAAATAAATATAGAAATTCAAGTTGTGATAATCTAGAAAATAGAGTTTGCGCGTTGGATAAATAAGAACGTATATGCAGATATGCTCTAATTGAATTTAATAGGAAGGAATGACTAGATATATGTTTAAATTAATTATCGTAGATGATGAAAAAATAGAAAGAGAAGGAATAAAATTTTTAATAAATATGTATAAGTTACCTTTTGATGTAGTTGAAGCAAAAAATGGAATTGAAGCTCTCGATTATCTAAAAGAAAATCCTGTAGATATAATTTTCACGGACATTAAAATGCCTTTTATGAGTGGCTTGGAGCTATCCGACAAGGCCAAAGCAATAAATCCATCGGTAAAAATTGTTATCTTTAGTGCGTATAGTGATTTCGATTATGCTAAAAAGGCTATAAGCATTAAAGTATTTGATTATGTTCTTAAGCCTGTAGATGAAAATGAATTTATAAATACAGCTCTAAAAATCATCGAACTATGTAAACAAGAGAAAATGGAAAAAGAAAATACTTACAAAATTCTCCACGGCTATAAAAAGAGCTTACTCTACGAAAAAGAAGAGTCACATATTTTAAATGATATAGAAAATGAAAAGGGTGATAATTCTAATGAGGTTAGCAGAAAGGTAATTGAAGATGTTATTAAAATAATTAATGAAGAGTATGCCAGTGACATTGGCCTAGAATATATTGCCGAAAAAGTTTTTCTGTCGCCTGGATATCTTAGTTTTTTATTTAAGAAGGAGTTGGGTAATAACCTTACAAAATATATTACAAAATATAGACTTGAAAGGTCTAGAGACTTACTTAATGATACAAATATGAAAATTGTGGATATCAGCAAAAAAGTCGGTTATTCAAAGCAGGCATATTTTTGCTCGATTTTTAAAACATATTATGGAATAACTCCGTTAAGCTATAGGGAAAGGATGAAATAGATTTTGAATGGATTGATGAATTTTTTTAAAAACTTAAGTTTCAGAAGAAAGCTTGTTTTATCATATATCATAATAATAATTGTTCCGGTTACCGTACTTGGATTATATTCTTATAATCAATCCAAAACATATCTTGAAGAACAAGTTCAGCGACATATTGAAAGTTCAACAAAGCAAATGATTAGCGATATTAATTATAGGCTTCAATGGTATAATAATTTAATTAAAGTAACAATTTACAATCCCAAAGTTAAAAAGATTCTTTCGTATAAAGATGCTATTTCCCTAGAAGAAATGCAGGGACTAAATGACTATGTAGAACCAATGTTATATAATTTCCTGATTGGCAATAGGGATATAAAGAAACTAACAATATTTACTGAGGATGGTAAGCCTATTTCTGGGGATTTTGTACAACCTAATTACACAATAAAAAATACTGACTGGTTTAAAGAATCCAGTAAGAATAATACAATAAATTGGTGGTTTGAAAAAGAGGAATTATTTGCAACCTCAAAGATATTTGATACATCAAACTCTAATATGGATATCGGTATGTTTTATTTGAAGCTAGATTATAAAAGTGTATTAGGAAATTTGTTAGAGAAAAATACTTACGATTCTGGATTTATTATTAGTAATCAAAAAAATGATATTTTGTTTTCCGAAAGTACAAATAAGAATAATAAGACAAATGATAGTTTTGATAGAAAAATAATTAATTTACAACAAGGCAATGTAAATATAGATGGGCAAAAATATATTATTGTTAAAGGTAGTATCATTAACAAAACTATGAATATTTTTTATTACGTACCTACGAATACAGTGGTAATTAATTCAAGAGGAATTATAAAGGCAACGGTAATTGTAGTATTTGTATGTTTACTCTTATTGTGTGGATTGGTGTGGTTATTTTCAAATACCCTTGTGAAACGTATATTAAAATTAAATAGAAAAATGGAATTGGTAGAGTGTGGGAAGTATGATATTCAGGTATCTTCAAATTCTAAGGATGAAATAGGTCAACTATACAATAGTTTTGGTAATATGATAAAGAAAACAAATTACCTAATTGAAGAGGTATACAAAAGCAATATTACTCAAAAGGAGGCAGAGTTAAAATCACTCCAAGCACAAATAAACCCTCATTTTTTGTATAATACCTTATCTGTTATTAATTGGAAGGCAACAATGATAGGTGCAAGTGATATTAGTCATGTAATAAAGACTCTGTCAAAGTTTTATAGGACAACCCTTAATAAGGGTGAAAATACTATATCTATAATAGATGAAATAGGAAATATACAGGCATATATCGAAATACAATTAGTGATGCATGACAATAGCTTTGAGGTGCAATATGATTTTGACGAAGAAATTTTTAATTATGATATGATTAATCTTGTATTACAGCCCATAGTTGAAAATGCTATTGAGCATGGAATAGACCATAATCAGAATAAAGAAGGAGTACTAACTATTAAAGGAAAAATTAAAGGAAAATGTGTAGAATTTATAGTGCAAGATAATGGATGTGGAATGAAAACCGAGACAGTTGAAGAAGTTTTTATTAAGCATTCAAAAGGGTATGGACTGAAAAATGTACAGGAAAGAATATTATTATTTTTTGGAATGGAATATGGTATGACAGTTAATAGTGAATGTGGGAAGGGAACTTCTATAAATGTACTTATTCCAAAGTATAATAAACCACCATATAATGAGTAGTTTACTAAAAGTTTAGGATAACATTATTTTAATATGCGTGAATTTTTGATATGTTTCTAAAGGATTCAATATTTAATGTAGGAGGCTTTAGAGATATAATAAGAACATAGGAATCTTAACTAAATTCCATGGATGTAAATCAATTCACAAATGTAAACGATATTAATTAAGATTAGTAAAGAAAGTATTCGGGGGGGGTTTATAATGAAAAAACAACTATCAATTATTCTTGCTTTATCAATTGTTCTTTCTACTGTATTAACTGGATGTGGCAAAGGTAGTAATTCATCTCTGTCTACTACTGAAGTTAAACCTACTAAAAAAACCGTTATAACTTTTGCAAATTGGAATAAAGAAGAAAACTGGAAGGATTTTATTGCGGTTATAAATGCAAAGGTTCCTGAAGCTGATGTACAATTTCAATTTGTAGACAACAAACAATATGATAATGTAATATCTACACAATTAGCTGCTGGCGAGGGGCCGGATTTATTGTGCGTTACTCAAGCATATATTAAAGCTGGATATGTATTAGATATAACAAGTGAACCTTATGTTAAAAAATATAGTGATTCTGGACTTATTGGATACCGTAGCAATGACAAAGTGTATGCTATACCTGCTAATAGTTGGTTTGAAGGAATGTTTTATAATAAGGAGATATTTAACAAATTTGGGCTTAAAGCACCTAAAAATTGGGCTGAATATATGGCCTTACATGAAACTCTTAAGAAAAATGGTGTACAGCCACAAGTTATGGGAGCTAAGTCATGGGAATCATTGAATAAATCAGCCCTTGGGTTCCTTTTAAATGATTTTTATCAAACAAATTCAGGAAAGACTTTTGACAAAGATTTTAATGATGGGAAAGCTACTTTTACTGGAAACTTTAATGAATCATTAAAAACATGGTCACAATTAATATCTAAAGGATATATTACTAAGGATATGCTAGGTTTAGATTATGACCAAGCACTTGATGCATTTGCTACTGGAAAAGCAGCAATGTGGGAATCAGGACCTTGGGCAGTAGACACAATTAAACAAAAAAATCCTAACTTGAAACTTGGTATGTTTCCTTTTGTTGGTACAAAAGAGGGCGCAGGTTGGTTAGTTGGTGGTACTTCGACTGGATTCGGTATTAATTCTAAGAGCAAAAATATAGACATAGTTAAGAAAGTTCTTGCTGCAATAACAACCCCAGAAGCACAAAATGCAATGTTAAAGGCAAATCCAGGAAGTAGCTCTTTCCTTGTAGGATTAGATACTACTCTTGATCCAATATATACAGATTGTGCAGCTACTTTTAAGGCTGGTAATGTTTATGATAATTGGGATAGATGGACTAATTACAATAATCAAGCTTTAATTCAAGAGCAGGGATCTCAATACCAAAAATATCTTGGAGGTAAAACATCCTTAGATGAAGCAGTGGCAGCGATGGATAAAAAAGCATCTACAGTTAAAATAAGTGAGTAAAAGACATTTTGCATTAAATGAAAAACATTAAAAATATAAAGGCTGTGGGATGTAAAATTCTGCAGCCTTTATAAAAGAAAGGTTGATAAAAATGAGGGCACCAAAAATAAAGAATATAAAAAGAGAATTGAGCTATGAATTGTTTTTGTTACCTGTTCTAATTGCATATTTCGTATTCTTTGTCATACCGGTTGTCTCCTCTTTTGCATATAGTTTTACAGATTGGAATAAATTTAGCCAGAGCGTTCATTTTATTGGAATTAAAAACTATATAAATTTGTTTGGAGATCAAGAGATTTTAACTGGTATCAAAAATTCGTTGATTGTTGCTGCTTTGTTGACATTTTTTCAAAATATTATTGGCGTTCCATTAGCAATTATCTTGGATAGACCACTTAAAAGCAGAAATATGCTTAGGGCAATTTTCTTTTCGCCGGCAGTATTGAGTACGCTGATTGTAGGATTTTTATGGAGCTATTTAATGTCTTCTGCAGACTATGCCGTTCTTAATAGAATTTTGAATTTAGTTGGTATTCATGCTGTAAATTGGTTGGGTGATAGTGAAATAGCGCTTTATTCGGTAATAGCTACACAAGTTTGGCAGTGGACAGGATGGGTAATGATTATATATATTGCTAATTTACAAAGTATACCTCAAGAATTGTATGAGGCAGCAAAAATTGATGGTGCAAGTGGGTGGAAAACATTTACTCATATAACAATGCCGCTACTATACCCTGCTGCTTCAGTATGCTTAGTAACGGGGCTGGTTGGAAACTTGAAAGTTTTCGATATTATTTTCGCCTTAACTCAAGGAGGGCCAGGTGGTGCAACAGATACAATATTGACAGTTTTAATAAAACGTGGAACCTCAGAAGGATCTTTTGGCTATGCATCCGCATTTGGTATGGTATTTTTAATATTAGTACTATTAATTACAGGCATTGTTATGAAGTTTCTTAAGAAATGGGGGGATAGCTTATCATGATTAATCAAAATTTAGCAATTAGTAAAAAAGAGAGAATTACAAATTGGATTTTTGAAATAGTAATGATATTGTTGGCATGTATGGTATTGCTCCCTATTTACTATTTATTCGTAACTACATTAAAAACCCAGCAAGAAGCTACATTGAACCCTTTTGGGCTTCCTAATCATATTAGTATCTCAGGTTATATAAATGCTTGGAACACTATGAGATATCCAAGAGCTTTTATGAATACACTAACAATTACCATGTGCTCTGTAAGTGGTATAGTCATTATTACTTCTATGGCAGCTTACACTTTAGCAAGGAGAAATAATAAGTTGAATAAATTTATTTTCATGTTTCTTTTAGCAGGTATTATGGTGCCATATCAGGTATCAATTATAGCCTTATATAAGATGGTAATTTACCTTCATTTGATGAATAAACTCTATGGAGTAATAATTATTGTCATAAGTTTGAATTTACCAATGGCTACTTTTCTTTTTAAAAATTTCATAAATACGATTCCAATTGAGTTAGAGGAAGCAGCAGCTATTGATGGAGCAGGTATTATGCGTATTTTCTGGCAGATTACATTTCCTCTTCTAAAACCTGTTATGGCTACGGTTATTATACTAGATACCTTGGCAGTATGGAATGACTTTATGACTCCATTATTATTTTTACAAGATAGAAAAAACTCTGTAATACTTATGGAAGTCTTTAGAAATGTTGGTCAGTTTTCTACGGATTGGACTAGCACCTTCCCTATGCTAGTTTTAGGGATTTTACCTTTACTAATTTTCTATATATTTATGCAAAAGTATATTATAAAAGGTGTAGCGAGTGGATCTGTAAAAGGTTAATGGATTCTGGCACACCATCTACAATTTTATAGAAGTCTAATATTGTCCACTACTGTGGTATCACCTAACCTTATGTGTACGCTTGAAATGAAAAAACTAAAGATTTTAAATCAAAAATGCTAGTGGTAACAACTTTTTATGATTGTTAACACTAGAATTTTTTTGCTATGATTTAGTTTCATTACTTTTACAACTCTATAATAATTATATGTAGCTCTTGATAAACTTGATCCACTGAGCGGGATATTTTGAAGAGATATTATGTTTTGGATCAATCTCTAGGAGAATTAGCCTGTGATAGTGATAAAAGCTACAGTCAATTTGCAAGAATGAAGAGAAAAGCCTTAGAGAAACTAAGAAGACTTATGTAGAATTAATATTTTTAAAAAAACTCCGCACAAAACTTTTAAAGGGCATATATATTCAATGAAATCAAAATGAAAGGGGGAATTAACATGGCAGTTAAATCAACAAAGGTAGCCAGTGCGCTAAAACTTACTATGGTAGTAGGCGTTGACCTAAAAGGCAAGGACAAATATGCAACAAAAAGATTAAGCAATTTAAAAGTTGCAGCATTAGACGCGGACATATTTGAAGTAGGACAAGCTATCTCCAACATTAAAACTTACCCACTATTCGGACTAGACAGAGAAGATCAGTACAGCTTAGTTAATGCTTAGTTGCTAGCTGAAAATTGAAAGTGAAAATTCAAAACCTTGAGTCAAATAATTAAAAGGAGGAAAAGTGATATGCATAAATTAGCTATGAGATTTTTAACTTCTACTGAAGGTAAGTATTTTACTTTAACGGTAGATGACATTAAAGCTGATGAAAATGGAGTTCCAACTGTTACAGAAGCTGAGGTAAATTCTCTTATGGATTTAGTAATTGCAAAAAACATTTTTGCATCAGCTAATGGTAACTTAGTTGGCAAGAAGGATGCTAAGATAGTTACTACTGATACTAGTACAGTTGAAGTAGCTTAGGGAAATAGTGCCTGCAAGGGCACTATTTTTCTGCTTAAACATTTAAATAGGGAGGATGAGAATAATGCTTAGATTATGTTTTGATTATGGTCATGGTGGAGAAGATAGTGGTGCTTTATACAATGGAAGGAAAGAATCTAATGATGTTTTAAGTTTAGGTAGAGCTATAGCCTCAGATATTAGAAGGCATGGAATTACTGTAGATGAAACAAGAACTAGTGATGCGACAGTTAGCCTTAGAGATAGAAGTGATTTTGAAAATAGAAGCACATATGATTATTTTATATCCTTTCACAGAAATGCGTATCTACCTGAACAAACTAAAGGAGTTGAAACCTACACTTACTTAAATCCAGGTGCAAAGTCTAAAGGGTTAGCAAAGAGGATTCAAGCTTCACTTGTATCTATGGGTTTTGTAGACAGAGGAGTAAAGGCGGCTAATTTTCATGTGCTAAGAGAAACCAAGGCCTCAGCTGTGCTAGTTGAGATTGGGTTTATTGATAGCACTAATGATAATAACGTTTTTGATAGTAAAAAAAGTGAGATTGTTAAAGCATTAACTAAAGTTATACTTGCAGAAGTAGGTGTAAGCTAAAATGAACCTTCATTACCGGAACAAGCAAGCGTACAAAATATTTATAGGGTTGTGGCAGGTTCATATGCTACACGGGAAAATGCTGAGAAACAAGTTGAAAAGTTAAGGGGGGCGAGGTTTGAGGCAATAATTAAGTAATGCTAACTAAGTATGATGATACTTAGGATAGAAGTGAAGAGCAAGCGCTAAGTGTTTCATAATCAAATTATTAGCAACCACAGGTACAATTTTTGCTATACAAAAGAAAGAGGTCCTAAAGCATAATACCTAGATATAAGGTATATATACTTTAGGAACTTTTGTATTTAGGCTTCAAATAACATCCTAGTAACCTTTGTTTAGTTTAAATCAAATTATCTAAGCCATTAACCATAGTTTGTTCATTGTCATTAATAGGAATAACTATGCATTTTCGGCCATCAATTATTTGAGATTTTATTTGAGATATTTTTTCGGGTTTTACTTGAAGTATAACATCATAATGAGGAGTAGCCTTACTATCTTCTGGATTTGTATCCGGAACTTTCTCTAGATTAGTTCCTAAAATTTCTTCTAGATTAGTTTCTAATGTTTCTTCTAAATCAGTTGTTGAAGCTTCTTCTAAAATCACATTATCATCATTAACTTCTGTAGAGAGGTGAGTTTCATTATCTATAGCATTCTCTTGTTTAATTTCATCAAGTCTAGCTTGAAGTATTTCTACTTGTTTGTGAAGGCGTTCTTCCTTTTTTCTTTGCGCATTTTCTTTAAGGGTCTTTGCGTCAATTAAATTTTTTGCTAAGGGAATATCGTCACCAAAGCTTTCTACATAGCATTTTTCAATCTTAGCAGTAATTTCGACCGGAACTTCACTTTCTATTAAAAGGTTTTGTATATCCTTCTTTGTTAAGCTTATAGGTTCACAATCTGTATCTTCATAAAGAGTATTATATTCTTCTATCATAGTGTTTAGGTTTTCTTGTATATCATTAAAAATTTTATCAGCTTTCTTTTCATCAGAACTAAAAGAATCTTTAATAATTGATTGGAAGGTTTCCTTTTGCACCGTAGCAGTTTGTTTTGAAGGACAACCTAAAGCATTTTCCATTAATTCAGTATGTGTATCCTTTGCATTTTTTGTGTAATACATAATAGAGTTAACAACTGAACTACGGTCAATAAAAGCAGGAAACACAAAGCCGTTAGTGGGGGCCTCAACTACCCAATCTCTAATACGTGCTTTTATTTCATTTTGCTTCTCAAAGTATCTAAGACCAGGCTCTGAAAGTGAAACAGGACATATTGCACATAACACATATTCATATACTTCTTCAGATTCATCTATCTTTACATTATCTTTGGTTTTGCTAATAATATCATAAGCATCATGAAAAAGGAGTATTAAAAAATTACCAGTGTAATCATAATTATCTATAATCAAATCATAAAGATTATCAAGAAGAGCATCATCTTTTAATTGACTGTTTTTAAGCTGCATAAGAGAAATTTGCCTTTCATTTATAAAATCTTCATTAGTTTCAAAGTTAAGCTCTAAAATATTATTTCCGATAGTTCCAGACAGTACTTTTTTAGCGATTTCTAAGTATTTAAAATATTCGTCCTCATCTAAATTTAGAAAGCTTTCTCTAAATTTTAAAATAGTATGTTTTTCTCCATTAACATAACAACCACACATTTTAGTGAAGGTGCATTCTCCTTTCTTTAGACGTCTTTTTAACTCAAGTATATCTTTTTTTCTCATATATAAACTCCTCAAATTATAGACAAACCTTGCGTAAGCTTATAACTTAAGTGGTTTGTCTTTAGTATTTTTTATTTGTAGCTATAATTAATATATTATCATTATTAATTATAGTATTTTTTTAAAATTAAATAAAGGTTTTATGTATTAATCAATTTTTCATTATGATCTAACTTTTACATTTAAAGATGGTATGGAGTTAAAGTGGAATATACAAAGATGAACAAAACCCACAAGGTTCATAGCTGTTATAAAAGACTTTGTGACAAATTAAGGTATATTTAAACAATGTGGAGAATATAGAGATATATGTAATTAGATGCTAATTAACACAATTATACATACTCATTTAATATAGGGTCTATTTTTATAGGGGGTGGCATAATTTCTATAATAGGGCCATTTTTGGAGATATAATATCTTGAGTTAAATTTAAATGGTAAATAAATATAAAAATAGAAAGGTGGATTTTTATGAAAATAAGTTCAGAAAAGAAAAAAGAAAAGAATTTTCTACTTAGAAATAATGTGACCCTATTCTTCGCTGTTTTCGTCGTACTTGGGATTTTCATATCAAAAGAAACGCCCTATAACATGATGAATGTACTTGTACAGAGTTTTACTGGCTACTCTCTCCTTGTCCTCTCTCTACTCATACCAGTAATGGCGGGTATGGGCTTTAACTTCAGTATTGTCATTGGGGCAATTGCCGGTCAGCTCGGCGTCATCATGGCTGTGAACTGGGAGTTGTCAGGGATTTTAGGCTTCCTGACTGCAGCTCTTTTTGCCACCATCTTTGCCGTTTTACTTGGCATTCTAACAGGGATGCTGCTCAATAAGACTCGTGGTCACGAGATGATTGCCTCATGGTTTGTTGGTTATTTAGGAAATGGCATATACATGTTCATCGTACTTGCCCTCATGGGGTCTGTTATTCCAATAACTTCCGCTGAGCTTTTGTTAGGTGACGGCGTAGGTCTTAAAAACACAATTAACCTAAAAGGCACACTTTTGCATTCTGTTGATGGACTACTGCAAGTCCAGTTCTTCTTACTTCTCATCATCGTAGGGATTCTCTTTCTCGGATTCACTATTTATCACTTGATGAAAAAGGATGCTCACTTTGACAAGAAGACAGGTTACACCAGAATAGCCCTATTCACTATCATCATTCTTATGAGTTCTTTGATTATGTATGGTGATGTCCTTCCAAAGGAGATCAATGAACTTAAAAATATTCAGTTCCCCGTGATAACAGGTGTACTCATTTGTGCCGTTGCAGTTTTCAGCCTAATGATTACTCGCACCAAGATTGGGCAGGACTTCACTCAATTATCTTCTAATCAGCAAAATCCCATAGACTCTCATCGACACAATTCAAAAGTCAGAATCACTGCCATCACCATTTCCACTATTGTGGCGGCATGGGGGCAAATAATATTATTGCAAAATAGAGGTTCTTTTAGCACCTATGGTTCTCACATGGGTATTGGCGTATTAGCTGTGTCTGCACTCGTTGTTGGTGGTGCTACAATCAGTAAAGCAACAGTCCGAAACGCACTTCTTGGAATCATAGTCCTACAAGGTTTTAATATTATTTCGATTCCAGCGCTATTTCCATCAAATGTATCTGAGATCCTTAGAGTCATCCTTATAAACGGTGCAATCCTTTATACCTTTATAAGGTCTAGACGTGATAACCAGATCGGATAAAAAACCTCATCAAATCATGATCCAACCAACAGCCGATTGTCAGGATGAATCGGTGACTGAAGTAATCAGATTGTAGATAATAGAGAAGGTCTATAGGGGAGTTCCATTCTTGGGATGCTTTCAATTTACCGGCAAGGATCGATAGAAGCATTGTAATTGTTATGCTGATTGTGCATGTACTGGCCTGCCTCCAAAGAAGGCTCTATGGGATTAGTTATAAGCTATGGGTGGAAAATTAAGTAGCAAAGGGACATAGGGGTATAGAGGCACAAAAATACCATGAAGAAATAATAAGGTCTCAAGAAGAAAAACATTTTAATGAAGAAGCAAGACATGAAGAATTATTACGTCAGAATGAAGAAAATGCACATAAAAGAGAAGAATTTAATAAGAAGGTAATAATACAAAATGAACAAATGATAAAGCAAAATAAAGAAAAAATCAAAATAGAAAAACAGAGGTTAGCAGAGTCAGAAAGAATTAGAAGAGGGATGGAAGTGCAGATCGCTAACAAACTTTATATCATTATAGTGTTTAGTTAATAAAGCCGAAATGTTTGGGGCAGTACTTATTTTAATTACTGTGATTTGATTTTAAGGTATATATATAAATAAAGTGAATGCAACATAATACTGATGGGTTACTTCTTCTTGGCTGACTTTAACTTCATTGACATGAATGTGTGTGCACTTTTTAGCAGAAATCCTATACAATTTAGCGATAGTAAATTAATTATCATTTTGAAAAAGTCGCTAAATTGTATCAAAATCATAGTCATTATACAACCTTATCACTGTCCGTATTCTTGTTACTATTACTTGGTTCTACCTTGAAGATAACATCAATACGGTCAACATAGATTATAATTCTATGTACAAATGTTTCAATAACTTTCCTTTTAACTTCTGGATCCTCAACTTCGAGGTTTTCCATAGAAGCTAAGAGGAATTTTTTTATTTTGTTTTCATCAAGCCAAGAATAGTCTTTATTATCAAGTTCTGACTGTTTTTGCAATATAGTATTTAATTCTATTTCTAATTCATTTGTTTTTTTAGCAAGTAATGTATTGGTTATTTTTTTTTCAAATGCCATATCAAAGGCCATATCAATTTTAGTTTGAATTGTTTTTTCTTGAATAATAAGAGAGCTTTTTTCTTTTTCAGTGGAAATATTTTTTTCTTTTAGTTTATCATATATCCCTGAAGTGATTTTTTCTATAGCGTCAATATTAAAAACATTTTCCTTAAGTTGTGTTATAACATAACCTTCTAAAATATCCTGCCTTATATTTTTATTACTACAGATATGACTTCTCTTATTTGTACATGAATATATTGGGTACTTGGCTCCGTTTCTACCAGGAACATATCCAGCACCTACGCAAGAAGCTCCGCATTCTCCACAAACGATTTTCCCTGTAAGTAAATAAAATCTTTTTTGGTTCATTCTAGGACCCACCTTCTTTCCATCCATTTTAGTTTTAACAGTTAAAAAATCAACTTTAGATATTATCATTGGGATGGATTCACAAAAGAATATGGAAATAATATTCGCGAGAGTGTATTTCATGAAGTGAAAAAAATGATGCAATGTGGTTCGCTAGAAAATGGATTTTTGGAGTTCAAATGCGACACTTGTGGTGAAACTAAAAATGTAGGATTTACTTGTAAAAGTAGATTGTGTTCGTCATGTGGAAAAATAAGAATAGATGATTGGGTAGGAGACCTTATTAAAAGGATGGCGAGAGCACACCATAGGCATGTCATATTTACTATACCAAAAGAGCTTAGAATAATTTTTCAAAGACATAGGAAATTGTTAGAGCTACTACCTAGATGTGCGGCAGATGCGGTAAAAAGTTGGTACTTAGATAAAAGTAAGAGTGAAAAATTTATGCCCGGTATTGTTGCGGTAATTCATACTTTTGGCAGAGATTTAAAATGGAACCCACATGTACATATGCTTCTCACCGAAGGTGCTATGGGAGAAATTACAGCATGGAAAAAAGTGAATTTCCTCCCTTATGGAATATTAAGAAAAAGGTGGCAAAAGATATTGCTTGATGCAATAGAATTAGAACTAGGTAAAGCAAAATTTAGAAAACTTAAAAATATGTTATACAATAAACTTGAAGATGGTTTTTATGTATATGGTAAAAATGAAGTAAAAGATACTAAAGGTGCGGCAAAGTACATAGGAAGATATACAGGCAGACCTGCTATCGCAGAATCTAGAATAATTAAATATGACGGTGAAAAAGTGACATTTTTTTATGAGAGACATGAGGATAATAAAAGAATTGAAGTAGAACTAGATGCTTTTGAATTCATTAAGAAAGTTATAATACACATACCAGAAAAACAGTTTAAAATGATTAGATACTATGGAATTTATGCTAAAAATAATAGATACAAAAACAAATTCTTTAAACTTGTAAATGAGAAGATAGCTATGGAATTAAAGAAACTTAGAAAATGGGAATACAGGATTTTAAAAGCTTTTGGAATAGATCCATTAAAGTGTGAGAAATGCGGCAGCGCTATGCATTTAGATGGAATATACTATAATAAATCGGGAAACCTCGTTGAAAAATATAAAAGAAATTTATTAAACAAAGTTAAACTTAAGATAGAAGAATTAAGGGAAATAAACACGTCAGTAAAAGTCCTAAGTCCATTAGGAATGGGGGCTTTGTTTGCTGAGTAAAAATTGGAGGAGAATCATGGCTGTAAGAAAAAAAAGAGTTAAAAAGGAAGAGAAACAAATACTATTTAAATGCAATGGATGTGGAACAGAAGAGTTTATACCAGAAGATGTAGTTAACTATTTTGATACTCTTGATGGTGGTGATACTAGCGTACCACCAAGATTTACTTGTGAAGAATGTTCTGAACTGATGGAGCCAGTTGAGTATGAAGGCGTTCATGGAATAACATATAAAATAGAAAAATAACTAAAATCAAAAAGCTACGCTTTAAAAATAGGCGGTAGCCGGTCTATTAATTTGCGTAGCAATTTGAAAGTATAAATAATTATTTTAAAAACTATAGTTTTAACAAAACCTAAAATTTTGAAAGGGCGGCTTTGCCGCTTTTTTTATTATTAATTGACTATTAGGGGTAGTAACCGCGAAACGCGGAAAATATACGTTAATACATATATTACCAAAATACCAATATATTCAGAGGGAATATTAAATATACTCATGTTAATTTAATATTTTTCTCGAAGATTTTATATTAGCTAACAAATATTTTTTATTACTATCTTAGTTAGTATTATCAATACTATAATTGTACTTTAACTAACTTGTTTCGAGCAAAAAAAGAAACAACAGTTCGAGCCAAATATTGCACCAGATATAATAGCTCCTAATGTTAAATACAAATGTGTGTTGTTATAGCAAGCTGTACAACAATAGGCATCATAAGTGCTGATGTTCCCCAGAAGGAACTTGGTTTCTTTCAAAAATAACTTTATGAGCATTACATTATTTAATGATTTGTTCGCCATCTAAGGTTAATATTGTTTTATACCATTCAGGCCTTCTATCCCTGAATAGTCCCCAAGAAGCCCTTTTTAATTCTATATCATCTAGATCAAATTCCTGAACCAATACAGTTTCTTCAGTCCTGTTAGCCTCTTTAACCTTACAGCCAGTCATATCAGTAATGAACGAAGACCCGTAGAAAGTTATACTTGAATCATCAATAACTTCAGTACCAACTCTATTGGATGTTATTACAGGAACCAGATTAGAACCGGAATGTCCCTGCATACATCTTTGCCAGTGGTCACGAGAATCAATGCTCCCATCTTGAGGTTCTGAACCAATAGCAGTAGGATAAAAAATCAATTCTGCTCCCATTAAGGTAAGGCTTCTTGCTGTTTCTGGATACCATTGATCCCAACATATACCTATTCCTATTTTTGCATATTTTGTCTTCCAAACCTTAAAGCCTGTATCTCCAGGATTAAAATAATATTTTTCTTCATAGCCTGGACCATCTGGAATATGGGTTTTTCTATATACTCCAAGCACTTCTCCGTCTGCATCTATAACAGCGATAGAATTATATTTCGCTTTATTATGTCTTTCAAAAAAGCTAATTGGAAGAACAACTTCAAGCTCCTTTGCAATTTTCTTAAAATGATTAATAGCTTTGTTGTTTTCTACTTCACTTGCTAGTTGTAAATATTTAGGTTTTTCTTTCTGGCAAAAATACGGAGTTTCAAAGAGCTCCTGGATAAGAATTATTTGTGCTCCTTGGGAAGCTGCTTCCCTGACTAATTTTTCTGCTTTACTGATATTTTCTTCTACATTCCAACTGCAGCTCATTTGTGTTGCTGCTACCGTTACATTTCTCACGAAATAATCACCTTCCTTATATAAATTAGCTATAATCTAATGCATTAACTTTTGGGTTTTACCTACTTTGTTTAAAGCATTGATCATTGCGAGGGATGCACCCTTGAGAATTTTAGGTACTGCTCCTTGCATATCCGCTTCCTTGAGCATGCGAATAGTTTCAAAGATGTCCAACAGCTCCTGCTTTGAGAGATCAATGTTATCAAGTATGTATCTAACTGTTCCAGTTGTTCTTGTTATTGCTCTTTCAGAATAGCAAACTTTTAAATTGAAGTCCATGGCTTTTGTCAGATTGTATCTCTTAGACGTTCTCCTTTCTAGGGAGTCGTAAAAAGTCATGAGCATAGTGAATTTTCTTGAATAACCTCTAGATTTACTAGATATTGTTTTTAACTACTTGAACCAACTCTTCAAACGTATTTATATTCATTTTATTATAAATATTTGATAAATGCTTTTTTAGTGTGTTTTCAGAAATACAAAGTCGTTCAGCAAATGTTGAACGAAGAAACCCTTCGTTTATGTAAGCTATAATCTCTCTTTCTTTTGAGGTGAGTCTATATTTTGGGGATAATGGGCATGAAACTTGAGAAGTATATACGTTTGTGTAACCATTAGGAAATTCATATACTAATCTTATGGAAAGATGTTCATTTATAACGTTAAATATTTTTATATCTTTATCTTTAAAATCGCCTTCTGATTGTGATCTAAATAAATATATATTGCCATATGGGTAATTATTTTGAGCAACAGTCATGCCCATAGAAAAAAACATATTAAAAGGTGTAAGCCATTTTTTCATTAATTTAGAATTCTCTCTAAGAGAATCTGATATTAAATCTGTATCCCTAAAGACACGAGGAATGGGTTCATCTGCATACCAGTTAATAAAGTCAGTATTTTCATATCTATCGCTGTATAGTTTTAAATGTTCTTCTGGTAAATCTCCACTACTATAATTAAAGCATACTATTGAACCTCCAACAATAGCGGAGTAATGGTACATTGAATGAGAAAAATATAGTGTTTTTTTCAATTCTTTTATAGTAGTCATAAATAAGTCGTTAATAGCAATAGTATAGATTTTTTTGATTATTTCATTTAATTCATTCCACTCTTCTGAAGAAATTGTATTCAAATTTAGTTCCCCCCATTTATATGTAAAATAAGTACTTATAATTACTCAAGCATCGATTTATCTAGTTTTTTAGAGACGTTAGGATTAGTTTTAATTGCTTTAACTCACATTATACTGCTCAATCCAAGAAAATGCCAACAATTCATTTATTATACAGAGCTGAAGCATGATTTTTTTCAAGCACTAATTTAACTTAAAATTATAAATTACTATTACTATTTGTGATTCGCAGATTTTTTTATATAATATTGCTGATAAAATAAGCTTCAATTCATTTTCATAGTTCACTTTTGGTAATAAACTGAACGCCAAAAAGACCCTCGCGAAAGAGCACTATAAATATTTACATACATTAAATTCATACTAAGCACCAAGGGCGTACGCCCTTAATCAATAATGAAAGTTTCATTACCAACTAGCCTACTAGTCTCCACTGGTACCTATTGTCTTTTGCTATTGCCGACAGGCGTATTTTATTAAGAATATCTCCTGTACATGCTTTGAAAATAAAAGTTATTAATCCTCTTATGCCTAGCTGCATAACCTTTTTTGCTAGAAATTCACTGTTTACAAGTAACACATTTATGAATCTACCTATTTTCATAAGATGGTGAAATCCAACCATAGCATTCCAATTATAGGAAAATCAGTGTTCATATTGATATCCTTGATGTTTTACTACAAGAAAATTATTTTCAATTTTCCATCGATAGCGTCCGATCTTAATACACTGATTTTCTACATTACTTTTAGTAAGCTCTTTCCCAGATATCCATACATATCTAGCTGATTTTAGTTCAATTTTACCAGTAGTCCTGCTTGTTTTTTCCCAAGTCTCTTCGCAAGTTACTGCGTGTAGCATTGTTACTGCAATTTTGAGTTTTGGAAACCTTGCTTTTACTTTTTTAGAAAACCGATAAAAAGCTTTGCGTTCACAGTCTTGTTTATCAGCACTAACATCATTATACTCCTCATCCTCATTATTTAAAAATTCGCTCATTAATGGCAAAGTTATTCCATTATTAAAAATAACCACTGACTCTAAAACATATACATAGAATTGTTCTTGTTTTTCTTTACCAACATGACGCTCCAAATATTCCTGTGACCATTTTTCATTTCTCATGAATTTCTGAGTACCTCTTTGTTTGTCTAGGATCTTTGATTTTACTCATTCTTTTAAGAAGTATCGGTAGCAGTCTACTATAAACCTTTAAGGCTGATTCTGTAGTTTCCTGTCTATCCGTCATTTCTTCTTCAGCTGTGTTATAGCTGCATTTTTTATTAGCTATATTTTTTTTCTTTCTATAATGTTGCCTTTAAATAATAATTCCTTTGGCTTCTAACTCTTTGTTTTTAACTTCTTTTTCCTGTTCCCTTTTTTTCTGTCGTTCTTCTGCTCTATTCATCAGGATTCACCACCTTGCATGGTTTAAGTCCCTTAAGACAATCTTTAAAATCCTTTTGGAGTGGATACATATAGATAGCTTTGGGAGGTAATAACATCTCTGTATTTTTGTCCATTCTGCCACGCCCTTTGGTATGACCTAGATATGTCCAGTTCGAAGCTTTATAACAGGTACCCGCAAATTGAGAGATATCTACAAAGGTCTCTAATAACACTGGCGAATAACAATATTATGTGAGCCAATCTATTTGAATTTGTTTTATGGATAAAGCTAATACTTTACTTGCTAAATTTTTGATATTAACCCAAGGAAATATTAAAAATCTACTATTATTCAGTATAAAATGAAGCCTTACATTTTTATCTTCAATACTCCATCCTATCCATTCATCACGTGATTTAAGTGCCCACGCTGACGCGGAAATTGAAGACACCCAAGCTTCTTGTCTCCACTTTTAACAAAATAGTACAATCTAGAACCAAATGCCTGCTAATTCTCTTCTTGATAAATGAGAATATTTATTTCTTGTCCATTTGATAAGTTCTATATCTTCTGAAGTGAAATTTCGTCCGGAGGATGCCATGATAATATTGTCCATATTGTGCCCCACCTACCTTTCCAATATTATCATAACATTTGAGCTGTGGTGTTGTTCAGGGGCATTTAAGATTTCAAAAAAAACTTATAGTCCTTGATATGCAAGGGCTATATTTTTATGATTCAGGTCTGTTTAGTAGAGGTTTATTAATTTGCAGAAATGATGTTAAAAAAGATAATATTCAAATTTAAATTTTATAATTATGTAAATATTTAGAGTTACAAATATTGTGACTATTTGAAAGATACTTCTTGAGTACTTCAATGTAATTACAATTATAAATAATGATTTGGGGTAATTGCAAGTGGTATTTAACATAATTTAATATGTACTTATTAAATGTAAGAAAGGGGGTTTAATAATGACAGAAGAAATAGTAAGGTCAAAAAAGAAGATAAAACTTTTACCAATGATATGTATGATGTATTTATTCATATCGGGTGGAGGTTTTGGATTAGAAGACATGATAGGAGGTGCAGGTCCGGGAATATCATTAATTATCTTATTGATACTTCCTATTGTTTGGGCGTATCCATATGGACTTATTTGTACTGAACTTGGAGCAAAGTACACAGAGGAACCTGGATTTTATGGATGGATTAGACGTGCATTGGGGAAATTCCCAGCATATATTGCAGGCTGGGCAATGACTCTTGGGAATTTTGTTGATACTTCTGTATATTTAGTTCTTTCAATGGAATATTTAAATTCTGCATTGAATTTGAATTTAACGCCAAATCAAAGATGGATGATAGGATTAGTATTTGTAGTAGTATTTTGCGTACTTAATATTTTAGGAATTGAAGTATTAGCATTTTCAGCAACAATTTCAGGGATAGTGATCTTATTACCATTTGTACTTACGATAATCTTGGCAATTCCTAAGCTTGCATACAATCCATTTGTACCGATATTTGCCAATGGTTCGTTGGGTATAAAAGGAAGCTTGGGTAATATAAACACAGCACTATTGGTTGGATTTTGGATGTTTATGGGGTATGAATCTCTGCATTCTTTTAGTGATGAAGTTGAAGGAGCTGGACCATTAATTTCAAAAGCGTTCATGTGGGCAGTGCCAATTGCAACATGTATGTATATTTTACCTACATTTTTCGGACTTGCGGTTACAGGAAATTGGCAAACTTGGTCAACTGCGGGACCTATAGACTATGTGGCAATGGGGAAAATTGTAGGCGGTAATTTTCTTATGATACTTTTCTTAGTTGCAGGTATTGTTGGTAATCTTGGATTGTATAGTAGTTATATTGCTTTTGGCTCTCGTATTACAGCTGATATGGCAGAGGATGGATTGTTTTTTAAAGGATTTGATAAAACTAGCAAAAAATACGGAACACCATATGTTTCTATAATAATAGCTTCAATAATTACTGCTATATTAAGCCAAGGTTCTTTTTCAAGCTTAATAATTATAGATGTAGTTTTAATGTTAATACCAATTATGCTTATTATTGTTTCTGGTATTGTACTTAGATTTAAAGATAAGGATAAAGAATGGGATTGCTTCACAATTAAAGTGGGAAATAAAGTATATATATTAATAGCACTATTACCACTATTACTTGCTAGTTATGCAATTGCTACAACAGAAATAGAAATTCTAAAAGCGGGAATTTGGTGTCTAGTAGTAGGAGTCATTATGTATTTTATTTTCCCTAAGATAAATAAGAAAAAAGAGATATAGAGGAGGAAAAAATTAAAATGAAAATTAATAAAATAAAGAACTATTTAGATTGTTGGGATTACTCTACTGAAGAATTGTTGGAAATGGTTAGCCTTATTCGTCAGTTAAAACAAAATGCGAAGGATTATTGTGTTCCTAAAATACTTAAAGATCAATCACTGGCTATGATTTTTAATGGAAATTCTACTAGAACTAGAGTATCATTTGAAGTTGCAACACACCAATTAGGAGCACATGCTTTATATCTAACAGGAGGAGAGCATGGAGAACTTCATTTAGGAAAAAGAGAAACCATTAAGGATAGTGCACTAGTAATTTCCAGTATGGTTGAAGGCATTTCTATGAGATGGGGCGATGTTGATGAAATTGAGGAGTTTGCTAAGTATTCATCAGTTCCAGTATTTAATATGATGGATTACATGAGACATCCAACACAAACATTATGTGATCTTACAACTATTATAGAAAATCTTCCTGAAGGAAAAAAACTTAAGGACATTAAATTAACTTTTATAGGAAGTGATGACTTAGGTGAGTCTAGCGCAGGTGATTTAGCAAAACTTCTTCCACGTTTTGGTATAACTGTAGTTATGGGATGCCCGGAAAATCATGCCTTTGATGAAAGATTCAATATGATAGATTCAAATCATGATCAAGAGAGAATTAGAAGAACTCTTGAGCAACGTGCACAGGCTTGTGAAGAGGGTGGTGGAAAAATTTATTCAACACACGATCCAATTGAAGCAGTAAAAGGTGCAGATTTTATTTATACAGGCTGTTTCTGTTATGAGGGAATGGAAAACGATAATAATTTTGAATATTTTAATAAAATTTTTATTGATGCTGGTTTTCAGGTTAGTGAAAAGCTTCTTTCACATTGTAAAGGGGCAAAAACAATGCATTATCTTCCAGCTCTTAGAGGAAAAGAAATGACCGATTATGCTATGGATTTTGAAGGCTCTCTTCTTTGGAAACAGGCCGAAAATCGTTTACATACCCAAAGAGGTTTAATGGCTTACTTAATGGGTTCAAGAACAATTAATGAGTATAAGCTAGTAGAAAATACAGAAGCAGAAAGACTTGCCGTTGAAAAAATTAAAAAAATGTATGAGACTTTTGGTTCAGAATATACACATAAATAATTAGAAAGGAGTAAAAAAATATGTCATCACAATTATTGAATACATTACCTATTGAGGATGGATTTGTAATGCCTGCTGAATATGAGCCTCAAGAATCCGTATGGCTTTTACTTGCATATGACATAACGAATTGGTATAACGGAGGATTTCCAGCTAGAAATGCACAGTTAGAAATTATTAAAGCAATAAATGAAGCGGGTACACATGTAAATATTGGAGTTCCAAAGCAGTTGTATTTAGAGGCTGAGTACTTATTTTCAGGAATGGATGTTTCAATTTATGAGATTTCATCTGTGGATTGTTGGGCAAGAGATACAGGTGCAATTTATGTGAAAAATCGTGAAACAGGAGAAATAAGAGGTGTTGATTTTAAGTTCAATTCCTGGGGTGGTGAGCAAAGAGGCAGTCATGGTTGTACTCTTGATTATGGCGATGATGATTTGGTTGCAAGAAAAATGTTACAGATAACTAATCATGATAGATATAGAACATCTTTTATTTTGGAAGGTGGTTCTATTACAACTGATGGAGAAGGGACAGTAATTACTACTGAGAGTTGTCTCTTGAATCAGAACAGAAATTATGCTCTTTCTAGAGAAGAAATAGAGCAAAAGTTAAAGGAATATTTAGGGTTTGAAAAGGTAATTTGGTTACAACGAGGAGTTGATCTTGAAGATGGAGAAACAGATGGACACATAGATGATGTGTGTGCATTCATTGGTCCTGGAGAAGTAGTAACGTGCTATACAGAAGACGAATCAAATGAATATTATGAAATTTTTAAGGAATGTTATCAAGCCCTTTGTAATGCTACAGATGCAAAAGGCAGAAAACTAAAAGTGCATAAACTAGTAGCTGCAAATCCGTTTAAATTTAATAAAGAAGAAGCAGAAAATATGACAGTGTTGCAAGGAATTGCAGAGGATAAGGATGAAAAATGGAGAGCAGAAGGTGATTTTGCAGTGCCTAGTTATGCTAACTTTCTTATTACAAATGGAAGTATCATTTTTCCAATCTATGGTCTTGATACAGATCAAGAAGCGGTTGAGTGTATGCGTAAAATTGTAGGAGATAGATATAAAGTAATACCTGTAAATGCACATAATCTAGCCCTTGGTGGAGGCTCGGTACATTGCATTACACAACAACAACCATTATCAAAATAGAAAAGGAGAATGAAATATGTCAAGAATTGTAATTGCCTTAGGGGGAAATGCATTAGGAAATAACGCTCAGGAACAACAAAAAATGATTGAAGATGCGGCTCCTTCTATTGTTGAATTAATTAGACAGGGACATGAAATTATTATAAGTCATGGAAATGGTCCACAAGTTGGAATGATTAGTCTAGCATTTGACCTTGCAGCTAATGAAAGCGATAAAGTTGCACCAATGGAGTTAATGGAATGTACTGCTATGAGTCAGGGGTACATAGGTTACCATCTTCAAAAAGGAATTAAAAAAGAGTTGCAAAGACAAAAAATGCCTTGGAATGTTGTATCGGTTATTACACAAGTAGTTGTTGATAAAAATGACAAAGCCTTCAACAATCCATCAAAACCAATTGGAGGATTCTATACGGAAGAGAAGATAAAAGAGCTGGCTGTAAAAAAGCCAGAGCTACAATTTGTTGAAGATGCCGGAAGAGGGTATAGACGTGTAGTCCCATCTCCAAAACCTGTGGATATTGCAGAAAGAGATTCTATTTTAAATCTTTTGAATAATGGGTATATCGTTATAGCTTGTGGAGGTGGTGGTATTCCGGTTATTGTTAATGATGATGGTGATTATGAAGGAATTCCAGCAGTAATTGATAAAGACTTTGCAGCTGCGAAACTAGCAGAACTAGTTGAAGCTGATTATCTATTCATCTTAACTGCTGTAGATAGGGTTTCTATTAACTGGGGAAAACCAAATCAAGAAGAATTGTCCGAAATTACAGTAGAGAAGGCCGTGCAATATTGTGACGAAGGTCATTTTGCACCAGGAAGCATGCTTCCTAAAGTACAAGCAGCTATTAGTTTTGTCAATAGTAGGGAAAAAAGAAGAGCAATCATTGCATCTTTAGAGAAGGCATCACTAGCTATAAGAGGAGAAAGCGGTACATTAATTACTGGAAAAATATAATTTATTGTGTTTTACAAGTAAGCTACACATCCTAAACGTGATATAGGAGGTACAAGGCTTTGGAGATTTGATCCAAATGTAGACTATGGTGTCTTGAATAGTCTATCTAAAAACAAATTACGTGAAGACCTTATAATTAAGTCCAGGGATGATATGCTTAGGGTTGCTGGTTCACTTAAACTTGGAACCAGCAACCCTACAAGTCTTATAAAAATGTTACAAAGAGGCGGGAAGCCAACTATGCTTGGTCGTGCAATGGGCGAATTCGGACGAATTTTTAAGACCACTTACGAACTGTCATTTTTGGATGACAAGAATTATCGCAGGCGTATTTTGACACAGCTAAATCGTGGAGAAGCGGAAAATGGGCTTAAAAGAATCGTTGTACGGCAAGAAAGGAGAGATTCATCAACCTCACCGTTAAGGTCAGGAAGATCAATTAAATACGTTAGGGTTAGTTACAAACGCTATTATCCTCTGGAATACAGTCTATATGGAAAAAGCATTAGATGCTATTCGAAATGCAGGGTATATCGTGAATTTAGATGACGTAAAACGAATTTACCTCTTGGCTATGATCATATAAATATTGTAGGGAATTATTCATTTGACTTAGCAAAAAATTATCTGGTAAGCTGAGACCATTGCAACCAATGGATAAAAAACCATTTGGTAATAAAAGGTAATTACATTGCCGTTTCTGTCCCATTACTACACAACCCCCTATACGGCGTGTATTCCGACAGTATAAGGGTAAGGATACCGGCGAAATCAATGGATTTACTGTAGTAGTTGGCTAAAGTGTTGAAGAATATTTATTTGTGAGAATATTAACACAATATCGTTTGTGACGTCATTATTTTACATTTGAATTGAATAACATACCCCAAAATGCAATAGTTATTTGATAGAGCTTTCCCAATATATAATTCAATATTATATTAAAATATGGGGGTTATAACTATGAGGTTTAGCATCAAGACAAAGTTGTTACTGGGATTTGGCATTACCTTGATCATCTCGATTATTGCTATGGCAATCTTATATTATGCTAATATTAGTACAAAGACACTTTATAATAACTTAATTCAAAAGGATGAGTACAAGGTATCTCTTGCAAAAGATATCCGTTTTTACGACATAACACTTACGGATTGTGTTAGAGGGGTCATCATAGATCCTGGAAATAAAAATGAAACAGATAAATATAATGTTTATGGAGTAAAAATTGATGAAACCATAAAGAAAGTAAAAAACATGAATTTGTCTGTAGAAGAACGAAAAATATTTAAAACCCTTGATACTAATGACCAACAACTCGCTGATTTAGAAACTAAAATGATGGATTCTAAAACTGATAGGAGTAAGGTTCTGGAAATATTTAATGGTGAATACAACAAATTAAGAAAAGTCTTTTCAGATAATCTAAGTGATTTTGATGCAATACAATCTAGTTTAATAAATCAAAAGACTTTAAATGTAAATAATAGCGTTAATTCAAAATTGAACTGGGTTTTAATATTTATGGGAATGTATATACTGACAGGCATATTTGTAAATATTATTACCTCCAATAAAGTAACAAAGCCCATAAAATTATTACAACATAGTCTTACAGTATTGAGTGAAAAGGGTGGAGATTTAACACAGAAAATTGATATTACATCAAAGGATGAAATAGGTGCTCTGTCAGACTCAGTAAATAAATTTCTTGGAAACCTACGTGAAATTATTACAGGGGTAGTCTCTGAAGCAAAAAATGTAGAAAATGCAGTCACTACAGTAAATAATAATGTAGTAGAGCTTAATAAAAATATTGAAGATGTTTCTTCAACTACTGAGGAGCTCTCTGCTGGCATGGAGGAAACAGCCGCTTCTATGCAGGAAATGAATGCCACTTCAACTGAAATTGAAAATGTAGTAGCATCAACAGCTGCAAAGGCTCAGCAGGGATCAATCTCAGCAGGTGAAATCAAAAAACGTGCTGATGAATTAAAAACTATAGCGGTTTCATCACAGAAGATAGCTCACGATATTTATCTAAGTACTCAGGGCAAATTGATGAGGGCTATAGACGAATCTAAGGCTATTGATGAAATTAATGAATTGTCTAATACTATATTAGCTATTACCGACCAAACTAATCTTTTAGCATTAAATGCTGCAATTGAAGCTGCTAGAGCTGGAGAGGCTGGAAAGGGCTTCGCTGTTGTTGCAGACGAAATAAGAAAACTTGCAGATCAATCTAAAAATACTGTCGGTAAAATCCAAAACATTACAAAATCGGTAGTAACTGCAGTTGAAAATTTGTCCAGCAGTGCCCAGGGTGTATTGGGTTTTATTGATAAACAAGTTCTTAAGGATTATGAAATGTTAGTTAGAACTGGTGAGCAATATAGTACAGATGCAGAAATGATAGACAGCTTAGTCGGAGACTTTAGTGCTACATCTGAGGAATTGTTGGCTTCCATGAATAGTATGGTAGATTCAATAAATGAAGTAACAAGAGGAACAACTGAAGGAGCTGAGGGAACATCAAACATTGCAACAAGAGCAACATCAGTTGTAGAAGAAGCTGAAAAGGTTATAGGTCAAGTAAATAATGCCAAAGTAAGCACAGACAAACTTATTAGTTTAGTTGCTAAATTTAAAGTTTAAGTAAATATAGCAACTAAAAGGAGACAGTCACATGGATTATGAATATAGGTATGTACAAACTTATAACACAAGTGACTGTTTATTACAAAATTGATTACAGATGAAGCAGCAATTTAGCCACCTAAACACATTTAAAGTATAAGTCGGTGCTTTAACACTAGAAGCTTTAAAGCAAATTGGAGAACATATGCTAGATAATTTAACCCCGCAGACTATGGTGTATAAGGGGTCTCTGTAGCAATGGAACGAAAACGGCAATGGAAAATACAATTTATAATCTCTAGGGTGACCTGTTGATGCATAATAGTGATTAATAAAGCTTTGAGGAATTAACTCGGATAAGTCAATATATTGGTCAAAAAGTTTAATTAACTTTGGTTTATCTTGCTGAAAATACTCATCAAGATCTGTATAAATATCAGCAAGAGATAACTGTTTTAAATTTGATTGCATGGAATTCTCTCCCTTCGGTGAATTTAGTTGTGATGAATATAAATTCGACAAAAGTGGGGGAATTCCTGTATATATAAAATTGCAAAGCCTTGCAGTCACTTGATTACAAGGTTATGCAATTAACTAAATAAATATTACAAAAGGGGAATACTATCATGAGCGACTATAACGCAGTATTAGCAAGAAATACGGAAAATGCTCCAAAAGGTATCGGTCCATATTCACAAACTGTAGCTTTCTCTCATTACAATAATCTTTCAGCTCAATTACCTATCGATCCAAAATCTGGTAAATTGGTAGCTGGTGGTGTAAAAGAGCAGGCGAAGCAGTGCTTTAAAAATATCAAGGCAATTGTAGACAGCATCGACCATGGTATGAGCGATGTTGTTAGAATCACTGTATTCGTTAAGAATATCAAAGATATTGACGCTGTAGACGAAGTTTATAAAACATTCTTCCCAAGCTATGTTCCTACACGGACGATAGTCGCAGTTGCAGCTTTGCCTATGGATGCTTTGGTGCAAATTGAAGCACTTGTTTCAAACGGTGAAGGTACAATTCCAAACGCACCACAAGCAGGCGACCTCATAAAGCTTACAAATAACACGGCAAATGCGCCAACAAGTCCTCTATCTACGCAAGCTGTAGCTTTTTCTCATTACAATAATCTTTCAGCTCAATTACCTATCGATCCAAAATCTGGTAGAGTGGTAGCCGGTGGTGTAAAAGAGCAGGCTGGACAGTGCTTAAAGAATATCAAGGCAATTTTAGAAAGTATTGACGTTCCTTTTGACGATATTGTTAAAATTAACATCTTCCTTAAAAACCTCTCGGATATTGAAGCCGTAAACGAAGTTTATACAACATTTTTCCCAGACTCGGCTATCGCCAGGGCCGCAGCCTATGTCCCTGCACGGACAACAGTTGCAGCTTCAGCTTTACCTATGGATGCTTTGGTACAAATTGAAGCAGTGGTGTCACACGGAGATGGTACACCCCCACAAGCTGTTGAGGACAGGCATGTACTCATCATAGAAGCAAACAATACGGAAAATGCACCAAAAAGTTCTCTATATACACAAACTGTAGCTTTTTCTCATTACAATCATATTTCAGCTCAATTACCTTTAGACCCAAAAACTGGTAAAATGGTAGCTGGTGGTGTAAAAGAGCAGGCTGGACAGTGCTTAAAAAATATCAAGGCAATTGTAGAAAGTGTCGGCCACGTTATGGACGATGTGGTTAAAATAAATATCTTCCTTAAAAATATCGCAGATATTGATGCTGTAGACGAAGTTTACACAACATTCTTCCCAAGCGGTGTTCCTGCACGAAGAACAGTTGGCGTATCAGCTTTACCTAAAGATGCTTTAGTCCAAATCGATGCAGTTGTATCAAACGCTGAAGGAACACCTCCAAAAGCATAACAGGCATTTGTTTGTAAATACAGGAAATATCAAAGTTACTTGTTAATGCCGACGGTGAAAATACTGATTTTAAAGTGTCTTTGGATGTTGAAAAATATTTAAGTGCTCGATTGGAACTACTAAATAGTAAATTAAAATATGTGTCTGATAATATAAAAACACTGAAAGGTGTATCTATAGAAAATAATAAAATTGTATTATCAAGATTAGAAAAATCTGTTCCTGATGAGGCAAAAAAATTATCTACTAAGATTTACAGTTTAATGCCTAGAGTAAATTTATCAGATATAATTATAGACATTTGTAAATATACTGCTTTTGATAAAAAGCTAACCCATGCCTCAACTAGCAAAGAACCTAAAGATAATGAAAGAGCCTGTGTAACAGCTGCACTTATGGCTCTAGGTACAAATATAGGACTTAAGAAAATGGAACAAGCAGCAAAAAGAATAAGCTACAAACAAATAAGTAATGCTGTAACTGGAGAATGAGTGATGATAATATGGAAAAAGCTATGACAGATATTGTGAATTGCCAACATAAACAGCCCTATGCTAAATATTGGGGAAATGGCAGTACCTCGTCGTCAGATGGTGTAAGAGTTAAATCGGCAGTTGAAGCTTTAAATGCATGCTATAACCCTCATTATGGCTTAGACAAAGGTGTGACAATGTACTCAGCTGTAAGTGATCAGTATTCAAGATTTGGAATAGGTATTATAAATACAAATTCAAGAGATGCAATTCATATGGTTGATATACTTCTGAACCATAAAACAGAGCTTGAGATTGAAGAACACTATACTGATACAGCAGGTTATACTGACCAAGTATTTGGTTTAACTATTTGTTAGGTTTCAGATTTGCTCCAAGACTTAGAAATATATCAGACTGAAACTATATTACATTGAAAAAAAAGAAGATTTTGAAAATATTCAAGAAGTTATAAAAGGAAAGATAAATACTAAAATTATAAAAGAAAACTATGATGATATATTGAGACTTGCATACTCAATAAAAGAAGGTAAGGTTTCAGGATCATTAATAATGGGTAAGCTTGGTTCTTATGCAAGACAAAATAGTTTAGCTAAAGCCCTAAGCAAACTTGGAAAAATAGAAAAAACTATTTTTATCCTAGATTATTTATCAGACGAAGATTTCAGAAGAAAAATTCAGATAGGATTGAATAAAGGTGAAGCAATGAATGCACTGGCTAGAGCTATATTCTTTGGAATACGATTTATTTACCTAAAGTAGTTGAGAAACTTAAAGAAAAAGAAGACGTTAATGAAGACTTTCTGAAACATGTTTCTCCACTTGGATGGGAACATATCAATTTTATTGGTCAATACAATTTTGATGATAATTCTGATTATGATTTAGTAGATAACATGAGACCTTTGAAAGTAATTTAACATTACTCCGATAATGGGTATAATATTCCTAAAAGTTACGTCAAATTGATAAATTAATGCGTCATATAAAGTATTAATAAACACATGTAAGTGGTAATTTAGTAATTTTAAAAAATGTCTTGTTTTCTATTTTAAAGCACTATATGATGTTTATAGACATCGATGTACTTTATAAAGAAAGGAAGAATTATGAATATAGAAATTCAAAAAACTTCGTTTTATAGAATTGCTTATATAAGGCAGGTTGGATCTTATGGGCAGAATAATATTAAAGTAATGGAAAAATTAAAGAAATGGGCTAAGTCTAATGGACTGCTTAATGAGCAATCTATCATACTAGGAATTGCCTATGATAACCCTAAAATAGTAGAACCTGAAAATTGTCGTTATGACACAGGTCTCGTTATTTCAAATGATTATTGCATTAGTGATGATTATATTAGTGATGGTAGCATTCTTGGAGGAAAATATGCAGTTTTTAAAATAAGACATACAGCTGAAGAAGTTCAAAAAGCGTGGCTTGCAATTTTTCCGGAATTATTCAAGAAAGGGTATCAACTGGATGAGGCAAGACCTATTCTTGAAAGGTATAAAACTGAAATGGTTAAAAACCATTTTTGTGAAATTTGTGTACCAATTCACTAAAGTTTAGTTTTAATAAATTATAGTTTATAGAATTTAATAAAATACGTAAGTCTTACGTATTAGTTGTGTCCCATTCTTCATACTTTACATCATAACAGCCACAAAATAGTAGTTCCGTTTTTGATTTATAGTTCATCAAAAATGGAGAATACTGTCTTATGGCTGTTTTTTTCAAGAATTGTTTCAATACCCCATATATTTAATAACTGTTTTATTATCACTAAATAGAATTATATGCTCCACCATATCATTTTTAAGCCATATTTGGTTAACAGTTTAAGGTTTATATAATATTAATAAATAATGGCTTACATTCAAATATAAGTTATTATAATATGCAATCAATTTTATAATGTTTTGTTTCAAGTTAATCTATATCCATAGATAAAAAAATTAGGTCTTCTTCATTCCGTCCGTATATAACTATTGACTCTTTGCTTGATTGATAGAATGATTGATTAGTAGAATTAGTATTTAGTACATCTGATTCATTAGTATAATTAGTTATTAGTAGTGTTCGATTTCCTGTTTCCAGCTTATCTGTATACAGTTCATCCGTTTGCTCGTGGCTAATACCAATCTATCTCAGAGTAATACTAGAGGAAGAACGATTAAAAGTATCCATGATTAAAGATGCCACAGAAGCTGAGAAAGCAAGCATTATCCTTGCTTTAAATTTTTTATCAATCCTTTCATGTGGTACTCCTAAATTTATCAAGCATTTTACATTGGAATTTATACATAAGCTAAACTGTTGTCTCAGTAGGGGTGGGGCATGAAACTAAAGAATAGATTTCAATATGTATAGCCTAGTACCATACCACTTTTCAAGTCTACCTTTTTAATATTATTTCACCCATTAAATTATATCTCCCATGCTCATCTCATTTATGATTTTAAACTATCTGATATTCCTTTGAAGAAATTTCCAATAGAAGCACACACACTTGCGAACCAACCTTTAGCCTTATCACTATCTAATGTATTTTTCATTGTACTAGCTACACCCTCAAGCTGTCCTTTTACTTTGCTGTAATCCAAGTTTAATTTATTTACATTTGTCATTAATCCAACAATACCACTTACATCATCTTTAGACAGGTTGTAATTGTAATCATTTGTTACATTATTTACTATTTTTGTTATACCTGCCTCATTCTTAGGTTTATCTTTTATAACTTCACTCTTTACTTCATTGATTAATCCCGCAGCTTTATCTTGTCCAATTTTTTCACCTAGTTTGCCTGTAACTGCGACCTCTTCATTAGCTGTTTTCTTTGTACTTTCATCTAATTTCTTACCGTCTTTACTATTTTCGAATCCTTTTAATATGCCAGTCATAGCTGCCGTACCTGATACAGAGAATGGTGCAGAAACTTTAACATTAGCATTCTCAATTCCTGCTGTAATTAGGGCATTCTTTATCATACTAGCATTTACCCAGGTTACATTATTTGTATTCACTACTAAACCACCAGTAGTTGTTGGCTCAATATAGGAACATGATATTGACTTATTACCTAATTGATCTCTAGATACTGTGCCTCCTAGATATTTCTTCTCCTCATTAGCTGTAACTTCAACAACACTCGCACTATTCTTATCTACACCAAAATACTTTAGCATGTCCTCTTTCTGTTGATTCGTCAAATCATACCCTATAGTAACACTTTTATATGAATCAGCGTATACATTGTTTATAGGTGTTGCAAACAAACTTGCTGTTAACATTACACCTAAGACTAATTTCTTATTCATTTAACAAGACCTCCTTAAAATGGCTATCAATATTAATAATATTTTTTATTATATTATAATGTGATAAAGAATTATGTTAAAAAGCGTATATTTGTTATTTTTTTAAAAAAGACTAATTAATTTTTCTTTTGAAATTGTAATTCCGCCAAAAGATTCAACTTTGCAATTCTCTATCATTTCAGTCTGGCATTGATTACATATTCTTTACATTTCCTAATCCTCCATGCTTCATTAATTATCTTCATTTTATATCACTGTTGCTACACTTCATTATACAATTGGTTCTAATCTTGATGCAAACTTTTTACTTATATAATTCAATTCTTCCAATGGACAGTGATATAGTTAGGTACGGTCCGCCTCCACCAACCATAAACAACAATTTTGATACAATGGAAAACCCTTGAATTCAGGGGTTTTTGTTGTTTTTTGATTAAAATGAAGTGTGAAAATTGAACTTGAAAACACAAAAGTTTGGATTAAATTGAAATAAATGCACACCCATTATGGAATTTTAGTACTCAACTAATTAATAGATTAGTTGAGGGTTTTCTTATGCTTTAACTTAGTTGGATTAGAGCGATGAGGGGTGATGCTTATCACACTATACTATAAAACTAATATTGTAGATTAATGAATTATCTTAAAAGATAAAATATGTGAGTAGAAATAGTTCACATTATTACCCTTATTTGTGCAGTTAAATGTATTTTTATATATTCTTAACTATAATATAATTAATTATGGTAACAGAGTTAGATGTAAATTTATTATGCTATTTATAAGAAGGGGTGTTAATGGTGAAAAAAATTGGAAGAAAGACTTTTGAAAAAGTGGAATTTGGGATCTTTGTGATGCCAGTAATAATATTTATTACAGTAACAATATATATTCCTTTTATAATGAGTTCTTTTTATTCTTTAACTGAATGGAATGGAATAGGAAGAACACCACATTTTATAGGGTTTAAAAATTTTATTGATATTTTTAAGGGGGATAGTAGTTTTAAAACTGCATCTATATTTACTTTGAAGTATAGTATTCTATATATTATATTGATAAATGTACTTGCACTTATTATAGCCGTTATGTTAGATAAAAAATTAAAAACTGTAAAATTGCTAAGAGCAATATTTTTCATTCCTTATATTTTTAGTTTAGTAGTTGTAGGTTTTATATGGAAGTTTATTTTCTCGCAGGGATTTCAATCATTAAATGAGATTACGGGATTTGAAATTTTTAATTGGAGTTGGCTTGGAGATCCCAAATTAGCGTTTATATCAATATTGGTTGTTTCAATATGGCAATCTATAGGTTTTTTTATAATTATTTATATTGCAGGACTACAAGGGGTACCACAGGATATATTAGAAGCAGCTACTATAGATGGAGCAGGGAAGATGCAGACATTTATCAAAGTAACATTACCAATGTTAGCTCCAGCAGTGACTACTTGTGTTTTCTATGCCTTAGTTAATTCAATAAAAGTATTTGATGTGATTTTAACTTTGACTGGAGGAGGCCCAGGAGGATCTACATACAGCGTGACCTATGATATATACAGAGAAGCATTTCAAAATAACGCTTATGGATATGGTACAGCTAAGGCTATGATACTTTTTGTTGTAGTACTAATAATAACAATGGTCCAACTTAAATTCTTTAAGGGTAAGGAGATTGAGGCATAATGAAGATAAAAAAAAGCAGAACAATATTATTTGAAATATTAATGATTGCGATAGCTTTAGTATTTATATATCCTATCATTTTAGTGGTTACCAACTCATTTAAAACATTTCCTGAAGTAATGACTAACGTAGTTTCTTTGCCAAAACATTTAAATTTTCAAAACTATATCTATGTGTGGAAATATGTAGAGTACCCAAGACTATTTTTAAATAATTTAATCATTGTTAGTGTAGGAGTTTCGGGAATAATTTTTTTCAGTTCATTCGCAGCTTATAAACTTTCAAGAACAAAAACAAACTATAGTAGTGCAATATTTATATTTTGTATAACACCCATGTTGATACCTTTTCAGACTATAATGATAACTGTGGTAAAGGTTGCAAAAATATTACACCTTTCTAATAGTGTATTAGGGTTAGGAATTCAATATTGGGGATTTGGTGCACCGCTAGCAGTGTTTATATATCATGGGTTTATGAAAAGTATACCAAAGGAAATGGATGAGAGTGCTATTATGGACGGAGCCTCAAGCTTTAGAGCCTTTTTTACTATAATTTTTCCTCTTCTGAAACCAGTAACTACTACAATAATGATAATTGATGTAATGTGGATTTGGAATGACTTTCTATTACCTTTGCTTATGGTAAATGGCTCTAACTCAACAAAAACATTAACATTAGCTGCATACTCCTTTGTTGGACAATATACAACAGATTGGCAATATACAATGACAGCGGTAGTTATGGCAGTTTTACCTTCGGTTATATTTTTCATTTTTATGCAGAAAAATATTATTAAGGGGGTAACTGATGGTGCAGTTAAAGGTTAGAAAGGTAAGAAGAAAATAAAACACTATTTTAAAATGAGAGGATGCTTTATGATGAAAATAATAAATAAGGTTAATGAAATAATATCTAAAGTAATCCAAAAAATTGCTAGTAAACTAGTAAGTAAACTTATACTGATTTTTACTACAATTATAGTTACTATAGTTGTATCACTAACATTTATATCCTACAAAATTATACAACACGAATCAATTAAAAACATTATTAGCAGTAATACTAATAATCTTAACCTTGTAAACAAAAATTTTGAAAAATACTTTTCAGATATAGGCAAAAGTTTTTTTCCACAATATAATTATGACAAAGTAATGAATGCAGTAGCAAATGAATCAGAAGATTATACTCAAAGAGCATACTTGGAGGATTATCTTAGAAGCTTTATTTATAACAGAAAAGATATTTACAGTGTATATTTATATTTTCCTAATGAAGAAAAGTATTATTATATAGAACGTGGCTATGATGATTTAAAGGTAAAAACAAATTATAATGAAAATATCTCTAACAAAGAATGGTATAAAAATTTGATGGACAGTAAGACAAATACATATATTGAGCCGTTGTTCTTGTCTAAAAATACTGAGTACTTAGCAAATAATCAAAATGAGTTTATGGCATTTCATAGGGTTTTAAGAAATATAACAGATAAAAAACCTAAAGCAGTAATTTCACTTTATTTTAATTCACTAAAAAAGGAAGATATTCTAAGTGACATACCAGTGAATAGCGGTGAGCACACAATTCTTTTAGATGCAAGTAATAATTTTTTATATATGGATACTAAGGATGTTTTAAATAACTTACAAAGTAAACTTTTTTTTAATAGTATTTATAGAAAAAAGAATAATGATTATTTCTATTGGGAAATAGATAAAAATAAATTTTTAGTTATATACGATATTTCAAAAGTGGATAATTGGAAGTTAATAAGGTTAATACCCTACAGCCAAGTAAATAAATTTGCTCAAATTAATAGCAATCTAAGTATTTTAGTTGGTATAATCTTTCTCGTTTTGTCAGTATTAACGGTAAGGTTTACGTCAAATTCTATAACAAGACCATTAAAAACACTTTCTAAAAAAATGAGTGTTTTTGGTAAGGGGAACTTTGATACTCAAGTTGAAATTAAAGGAAGAGATGAGATAGCTCAACTATCAAAGCAATTTAATGAGATGGTTATAAAAATAAATGAACTTATAAATGAACAATATAAAATGAAATTGGTACAAAAAAATGCTATTTTAAAAGCTTTGGAAGCAGAGCTAAACCCACATTTTTTGTATAATGCTCTTCAAGCTATATCTACTAAGGCATTAAAAAGTGGGGTGGAGGATTTAAGTGTAATGGTTGATGCTCTCGCTTTTACTTTTAGATACTGCATAAATGGAGTGGAAATTGTAAAGGTAAGAGATGAAATTAAGCATGTGGAGAACTATTTGATAATTCAGAAGGCTAGGTATGGTGACCGGCTTCAAGTTTCCTATGAATTAGAGGATTTAGCTTTAGACTTTGAGATTCCTAAGTTATCAATACAAAGCTTAGTTGAAAATTCAATAAAACATGCACTTGAAGAAAGAGCTACAATTAGCACTATATTAATTAAAGTAATTTCAGGAGAATTAAATGTTAGGATAATAGTAAAAGACAATGGTCCAGGGATAGATAGGGAGAGGCTTGATGAAATTTTTGAAGCATTAAATAGTGAGTGGACGGATGGCGAATATGAATGCATCGGCCTGAGAAACCTAAATACAAGATTAAAATTGATTTTTGGAGAAAGAGCAGGAATAATTATAAACTCAGATGAAACAGGCACAGAGATAAGCATTGTAATACCCAAGGGAGGGCAAACTTAAGTGTATAAAGTACTGATTATTGATGATGAAGAACCTGTTAGAGAGGCTATTAAAATTTTAGGCCAATGGGAAGCACTTCAAGTTAAAGAAGTTATTGAGGCCTTTAATGGAAAAGAAGGATTAAAATTAATAAGAGAGAATCAGCCAGATATAGTAATTGTTGATATGAAAATGCCAGAAATGAATGGACAGGAATTCTTAAAAATTTTGGAAGCTGAATATCCCAATATACAGTCTATTGTAGTTAGTGGTTATAATAGTTATGAATTTACAAGACAAGCTATACAATCAAAAGCTACTGATTATTTGCTAAAACCCGTAAATAAGCAAGAACTAAATAGCGCGATATCTAAATGTATTCATAATATTAGTGAAAAAAGACAAGTACAGAATGAGACAATTGGTAACAATATTATGCTGAATGTATCATTGCCAGTTTTAAAGGAAAAAATATATATGTCTATCATTGAAGGGAACTATGATAATGAAGATAAAGATTTATATTTAAATATGATTAATGTTAATGGAAAAACAAAATGCTTTGGAGTTGCACTTCTTATGATAATGAATATGGAAGAAGTAATTAGTAAAAAATTTGGTGATAATTTAAATTTAATGCATTGTGCAATTACTAATGTCATTAATGAAATATGCAATAAAAATATGGAATGCTTTAGTTTTGCTAATCCAGTTTTAGGAAGGGAAATTATAATAATAGTTTCTTATGATGGTATTTTTAGAGATGATATTAATGTATTATATTATGATGCAATTAAGAAAGCTCTTCAAAAAATAAGGGAATTGTTTAAAGTAAAAGTAACTGCATGCATTGGCGAAAATTATCTAAATATTGATGCTATAAGTGAATCCTATAAATCAGCACAGTCTATTTTGTATTCTATAAACATAATTGATATGAAAGAGAGAATTTACACTGATGTGTTAAAAAAAGTAAATCTAGAAAAACCCTCTATTTTAAATAATATGCTCTTATTAAAAAAGGCTTTCGAAAAGGGAAATGTAATTTATGCAAGAAGTATAATAAGTGAATATTTAAGTAAAGTAAAAGAAGCAGACTATTTTAGTTTTAAAGATGCATATAAAATTATTAAGGAATTCAATATTTTAGTAGAGGATATTGCAGTTAGCTTTGGAATCAACAACAATTTCATTTCGGAAGTAGGCAGGAAAAAGGCTAAGGGCGTAAGCTATGATTTCTCAACATTCCAAGAGTTTGAAAACATTCTATATAATATTGTTGACTTTTATTACATGGAGGTTAGAAATTGTATTAAGGTTAATGAAAATTTTAAAGTTGGAGAAATCAAGGATTATATTGATAATAACTATTATCAAGAAATAAAAATCTCCATGTTTACTGATAAATACTATTTGAGTAGAGAATACATTATGAAATTGTTCAAACAGGAATATAAATGTGGTATACATGAGTATATTCAAAATATTAGAATGAAAAAAGCTAAGGAATTGTTAAATGATATGCAGATAAAAATAAAAAATATATCTCAAATACTTGGGTATAGTGATACTAATTATTTTAGTAAAGCTTTTAAAAATTATTATGGTATATCTCCAACTGAGTATAGAGCAACTACAATGAATAAATAAATTTGCTTTTTTACCCTCAAAAAGCCACTTAAATGCATTTTATTAGAAGAGAAATATCTTTATAATTGTAAATAGTAAATATAATATTTAAAGGGGGTAAATCAAAATGTTAAAGAGAATTTTAAGTTTGGTATTGGTAAGTGTCATGGCAACTGGATTACTTACAGGTTGCGGATCAAAAAAATCTGCAGATGGTGCAGATAAAACAACTACGATAAGTGATAAACCTGCTACAATTAAAATGTTCGTAAATTCACCAGAGTATACGGATGCATATAATAGCTTCATTGCAGAATACAAAAAAGTTAAACCTAATGTAATAATAGAACTTCAAGTTATGCAGGCAGATTATCCAACTATTTTAAAAACTAAAATCGGCTCAGATGATATTCCAGATATATTTCAAACTACAGCCGGTGGAGAAATTAAGCAATATGCAGAATATAGTGCGGATTTGACAAGCGAGCCACTATCTAAAGCCATGATAGATTCGGTAAAAAAGAATGTGTCACTTGATGGTAAGGTATTAGGACTTCCTATTGCATCAAATCTATTTGCGCTGGCTTATAATAAAGATTTGTTTGCCACTGCTGGAATCACTAAATTGCCAAAAACAATCGCAGAATTAGAAGATGTCTGTAAAAAGTTAGAAGCAAAAGGAATTACACCATTTGCTAACGGTTATAAAGAATGGTGGGTACAAAAGCATATATTCCAACACTTTATTAATGCATCAACAGATAATTCGGAAAAATTAGTAGGTGATTTTATAGCAGGCAAGACAACATTTAAAGAAAATCCTACTCTATTAAAATATTTTGATTTTATTAATTTAACTGTTAAATATGGCACTCCAAAAGCTTTAGAAAAAGATTTTTCAGCGGAGACAAGTGATTTCGCAACTGGAAAAGCAGCTATGATCACTGGTCAAGGAGGTTGGGCAGAACAGGGAATTGTTAAAATTAATCCTAACATAAAGATAGGTATTATGGGATATCCAATAAATGATGATCCAAGTAAATCAACGATTATTGTAGGTTCAGGTGCTGTGTTAAGGATAAATAAGGATTCTAAAGTACTTAAAGAAACTATAGATTTTAGTAACTGGTTGTATACATCCGAATATGGTAAGAAATGGTTTTCAGATGTAGCCAAGGCAATTCCACCTATTACTGATGGCTCATATCCAAATATGCAAATGGTAAATGATATGCAGAATATTTTAAAGACTGAAAAATCAGGAGATGAAGCTATAATTTATTCATTGGATAGTTTCCATCAGAAGTTTGGAGAAATCATGCAGGCTTATATTGGAAAAGCAAAAACTATGGACCAGGCTATTGATGAAATACAAAAATCATGGATTCAATTAGGTGCAGCAAAGTAATTCTACCTGAAATAGTAAATATAAATCACAAATAAAATCTTGGTATCTTATACCAAGATTTATTTGTACCTCCAGCATGTGTAAAGAGTTCATAGGCTGAAGGAAGATGGGAGCAAGTTGAAGAACTTATAAAAAAGCCATATTGATAGGAAAAGGAGAATGCTTATATGTATAAAATAAAAAATGATTATATAGAAAAAGTATATGCAGGGTGGTTAGGTAAACTGATAGGAGTACGTCATGGAGCACCTATAGAGCTATGGACATATGAAAAAATTAGTAATGTTTATGGTGAGATTACTGATTATCTTGTAGACTATAAGGATTTTGCAGCAGACGATGATAGTAACGGGCCTATGTTTTTTTTGAGAGCACTAGAGGACTATACTTACACAAACGATATTACTTCAGAACAAATCGGACTTACTTGGTTAAATTATGCACCTTATGAACATGGCTTTTATTGGTGGGGAGGTTACGGTAAATCAACCGAACATACTGCGTATTTAAATTTAAGGAATGGAATTAAAGCTCCTTATTCAGGTTCTGTAGAACTTAACGGTGCAACAGTTGCAGAGCAGATTGGTGGACAAATATTTATAGATACCTGGGGATTAGTAATACCAGGCAATTATAAGTTGGCCGCGGAATACGCTAAAAAGGCTGCAAGTGTAGCTCATGGTGGAAATGGAGTATATGGGGGTATGTTTATTGCTGCTTGCATAAGTGTTGCATTTGATGAGCATAATATTGAAAAAATTATACAAGCTGGGCTTTCAGTTATTCCTCTGGATTGTGATTATACTATAATGACAAAAGCTGTTTTAGATTTTTATCGAAAAAATCCTACTGATTGGAGAGAAGCCTTTAAATATGTAAAAGATAATTTTGGCTATGACAGGTATCCTGGTGTATGTCATATAATACCTAACTCTGCAATTATCGTATTATCCTTATTGTATTGTGATGGAGATTTTTCTAAGGCACTGAATATATGCAATATGTGTGGATGGGATACAGACTGTAATGTAGCTAACGTTGGAACTATAATGGGAGTTAGAAATGGTCTTCAAGGTATTGATTATAATAAATGGAGAAAGCCGATAAATGATTTTTTAGCTTGCTCAAGTGTTATAGGCAGCTTAAATATAATGGACATTCCATGGTGTGCATATTACATTGCGAACTTAGGTTATAAAATCGCAGGACAGGAAGCACCATCAGAATGGAAAGATATTCTTGAAGGTAACACCGCTAAATTTAATTTTGAACTACCAGGATCAACTCATGCTTTCAGATTAGCCCATAATTCTGAAAAAAGTTTAGAATGGAAACTTAATCAAACTTTAGAAACTTCTTATACTGGGAAAGGTTGTCTAAAAATTGTTGTTAAGCCCATAAACTCTGGAAATGAGATTAAAGTATATCATAAAACCTATTATAGACCAAAAGACTTCCATGATAGCAGATATGATCCAAGTTTTTCACCTACTTTGTATCCTGGACAAATGATTTCAGCGGCTGTAATGATACCAGATGATTTAGATTTTAAGGTGAAGGCTGTTCTTTATGTAAAGGATGGTAACTCGGACAAGTGTATAGAGGGTTTTTGCACCAAATTAAAGGCAGGTCAATGGCAAGAATTATGCTTTCAAATACCACCTCTTAAGGGTGCTTGTTTAGAAGAAATGGGTGTTAAATTTATTGTAGATAATAGTAGTGATGGAATTCTTATGACTTATATTGATGATTTTAATATTTCTGGTGAGCCTAATTATACAATAGATTTTTCAAAAGAAAAAATGGAGGTATGGAATCCAATTCACCGTGAGGTGAGTCAATTTACTTACTTAAAAGGAATATGGGAAATAGAAGAAGGCGAGTTAAGCGGAAGTGGAAGTGATTATGCAGAAGCTTATACCGGTTATTATGATTGGAAGAATTATAGTTTTGAATGTACGTTAAAACCAATATTCGGTAAAAATCATAATCTCAACTTTAGAGTTCAAGGAGCTATAAGATCTTATTCAGTTGGGCTTGCTGATCACAATAAACTTGTTCTTTATAAAAACGATAATGGTTACAAAGAGCTTAATTCTATTGATTTTGTATGGACTATTGGTAAAGAATATACCTTAAAAGTAGACGTAAAAGATAACAATATTGTTGTAAGTTCTAATGATAGGACATTAATAGTTTATGAAGACAATAATAATCCATATCTAAGAGGACAAATTGGAGTTTCCGTACAAAATGGAAGTCACTGTCACTATAAAGACTTTAAAATAGGCACTAACGAGTAAACACCACTAGGGTAACTGTGACTTGGGGAAAAATAGTAAATAACAGAATGATTAAAGATGAAAAAAGTGTAAATAATTATAGCTATAGTAAAATGAATGGAGAATGAGCTATGGCTAAGAAGAAATTAATATGGTATCCAGGGGCAATGTACCATGTAACCAGTAGAGGAATAATAAATATTACTATCATATTTTAGTGGAGACAGAAGAGAATCATATAGAAGGTATGTTGAAGGTGAAGCTAGGAGCAAGTCCCACTTAGGTAAAATCCTCGACTAATTAGCTTAGTCGAGGATTTTTACCTATGTATAAGTTTAAAATTATTTAATTTCATACTAATAAATAACTATTTCATAAATTTAACATTTGAAAAAAATTCAACTCGATAGCTGTCGATTTGTAATGATAGTTATACAATTATGTTGATATTTAAAATAAATTATACTATCATAGTTAATGTAATGTTTCACAAAGGTGGTGTCTAATATTAAATCTATTGTAAAAAATATTGTATTTTTCGGTTTTATTATGGGTACAGTTGTTGGTGCCTTTTGTTGGTCATTTATATTTCTTATAAATCTATCAAGTAATTTTTTGTGGCATGAGCTACCTCATATTATAAAAGTAAGTAACTTTACCATTACTATAATTTTATGCATACTAGGAGGATTAATAATAGGTCTTTGTCAAAAGTTTTTAGGTCCTTATCCAAAAGAAATGGAAGAAGTACTTCACGAATACAAGATTACAAAAACCATTGACTATAAACCTCTACCCCAATATATTGTATGTGCTTTTTTACCACTAATTTTTGGAGGTAGTATAGGCCCTGAAGCTGGCCTTTTTGGAATGATAGCTATGCTTTCAACTTTTTTAAGCATAAAAATTAAAAATTCAAATCCTGAATTAAAAGAAGAATTTATAGAAACCTCTACTAGTGCTGTACTTACTGCTATTTTTCAAGTACCTCTTTTAAGTTCATTTTCTTATGATAAAAATTCAATTTATAAAGTACAACTTATTTCGAAAAAACTATTAAATTATTTTACATATAGCTGTACAGCGTTATCTACTTATTTTGTTATAAAATTTTTAAATAATTTAACACATAAAGAAAGTTTTATTTTTAAATTAAACCAAAATCATATTTCTAGTAAAGATTTGTTGTTTTTTATACCTATTTTAATTCTTTCAATAATAATAGGTATCTCTTTTAACTATATTGGCCATTTAATAGAATGTATTTGTAAAAAAACTAAATTAAGTTCAAATCCATTTATAGCTGCGATAATTGGTGGATTTATTTTAGCACTTTTAGGAGCTTATTTCCCTCTTATACTTTTTTCTGGTGAACATGCTTTAAGAGAAATTATTAATAATTCTGAGAAATTGGGAAATACTTACTTATTATTCATTGCTTTTTTAAAGATATTAGCTACTAAAATATCTATTAATTTCCGATGGGTTGGTGGCCAAATATTTCCTATAATATTTGCCTCCTTTAGTATAGCATTTGCTCTTAGTGGTATTTTGAATATTGATCCAACTTATCTTGTAGCTATTACTGCAACTGGAGTAATTACAGTAGTGCTTAGAAAACCTATTATAGCTGTAGTTTTAATATGTTTCTTTTTACCTGTGACATACTGGATTTTTGCCATAATATCATCCTTCTCAATAAATTTTATAATTAATAAATTTATATATAAAACATCTCTAAACTAATATTTATATTTTATAATACATATTATTTAGTTGATTAAGCCCAAAAGCACATATAGCATTTGCAAATATAAATGAAGTTTATGAAAGTTATAATATGTTTCCAGCTTTAGACAGCTTGGAATTTATAGACCCAATATATTTAGATGAAAAAATGCTAAAAGTGAACTAAGGATAACTGCGTGTGTTACAGTTATTCTTTTTTTGTTTAGACGTAAGATAAGATTTGTGTGAAAGCAAGTCTTTTTTCTTTTAGGTAGTGATGCTGCGTTTATTATGATTCAAACGGAATATGTTGGTGGATTTTATAGAAACTTAGACTTAATATAGATAATAAAAGTATTATTATATCACATCTTCCACCATATAAATGTTTAGACAAAGCTAGTAATGGTGTTTATTACGGAAGCCCGGCTATTAGAGATATGATAAAGAAAAAAAAGCCTATAAATGTATTAATATAGAAAAGATAAGAGATGATTATAATAGTAGATTTATTGAAATTGAAAAAATAAATTACAAGAATTTATTCGACAATATTGAGGGTAGAGCTTTAGATCAGCAGCAGAGAGAATGTGTAATAAAAGAGGAGATAAACAATCTTGTTATAGCAGGAGCAGGAACGGGTAAGACAACTTATAGCAAACAAAAATTGTACACTTCGATTCCAATATTTGTAATTTGATCGGGGGACATAACAATAAGTGGAAGTTTTTGTTTGCTATTATTTAAAGAATTTTACAAGGTGAATTTTTATTGCAGATGCATGAGATTGCGTTTGGAACTTGCCACTTGCCACGTGGGTGGCACCAGATAGGGGGAAGCTGCAAATCACTTCCTATTAATGAGTTGTTACGTATTATTTTTTTAATATAACGCAATATTAAGCCTTACCTGTGAATGTTAGGTACATGAGCACTGCATTTAATACTATTATCGCCGTAGCTACCAGAACACCCAAAAATTGCACAAAACGGTTATTAACTAAAATACCCATTAAATCTTTACGTTTAGCTATGATTAACATTTGAATTATTGGGAATGGCAGAATAAAACTAAGCGCAACCTGGCTCAAAATAAGAGCATTCATTGGATTAATTCCAAGTGCAATTATTATCAAGGCTGGCATCATGGTTATAAATCTTCTAATATTTATAGGTATGCTTAAATTAACAAATCCCGTCATAATTGATTGCCCCGCCAGTGTTCCAACAACAGAGGAGGATAGTCCAGATGCAAGTAATGCTATTCCAAAGGCGCCACTTGATAAAGGGCCTAATAATGGCTGTAACGATTTATGAGCCTGGTCCATTGTATCGACGGTCATCCCATTTCTATAAAAAACTGCAGCGGAGACTACAACCATTGCCGCATTAACAATAAAGGCAATATTCATAGCTATAGCAATATCTATTTTTTCCATTTTTAAATGCCTTAATTTTCCTTCGTTTGACGAATCAGTACTTCTGTGTTGAACTAACTGTGAATGGTAATATATCACATGAGGCATAACTGTTGCACCAAGCATGCCTACAGCAATTAATATAGCTTCGCTATTGGGCAGCATTGGAATTATAGTATGAATGCCAACTTGAGCCCAATCTGGTTTAGCAAGAAATAATTCTATTGTATATGCAATACAGATTACGGTAACAAGTACTGCTATTGTGATTTCTATAATTTTCTGACCATATTTCTCCAAATAACAAATTGCAAATGTTATAAGTCCCGTAAGAAGTCCTGCATATATCATAGGTATATGAAACAATAAATATAATCCTAATGTTCCCCCGAGAAACTCTGCCAAATCTGTTGCCATAGCACCTATTTCTGCAATAATCCAAAATATACAATTTACTTCCTTAGGGAATACCTTAGCGCACATTTCAGCTAGATTATGTCCTGTGGCTATTCCTAGTTTAGCAGACATAGTCTGTAAGAATATAGCCAATATATTACTCCATAAAATAACCCAGATGAGTGTATAGTTGAATTTTGATCCCCCACTTATATTAGTTGCGAAGTTACCTGGGTCAATATATGCAACGCTAACAACAAAAGCAGGACCTAAAAACTTCACCAATTGGTTGACCTTATTTAAGTTTGACATGAAATTATTTGTATGTTGTCTTGGAATAGATAAGCTAACATCTACTAAGTTTTTATTACTTTCCATAAAAATATCACCCTTCTTACGTAATTTTTTTGTATTTAAAATAGTTATTAATAGGTAACATTGTTAGTCTAAACTAAAATTATTTTTCTATAATATAATTTATGTAGTAGCTTAATAAATGTTACACTAAAGTAATTGTTTTATATATTTAAGCATATAATTTATTTAACAAACTATATCTTAAGTAGGTGAGAATATGTCAAAAAAAAATTTCTATACTTTTCAAGAATATATGAAAAAAGATAATAATTTACTTACTGCTTCTATGGAGGATTACCTTGAAATGATATATAGATTATCTATAAATACAGGATTTGCAAGGGTTCATGAACTTTCTAATGCACTTAATGTCCAACCCCCTTCTGCTACAAGAATGGTACAGAAGTTATCAGAGCTAAAGCTACTTAAATATGAAAAATATGGAATTTTAATATTAGAAGAGGAAGGGAAGAAGCTTGGAGAGGCGCTGCTTAATCGTCATAATACTATTGAAAGTCTTTTAAGAATACTTGATGTTTCAGAATCTGATGTTTTAGAAGAAGCTGAAAAGATTGAACATACAATAAGCAAGCAAACAACAAAATGTTTTCAGGATTTCGTACAATTCATTAAAGATAATCCTAAGATATTAGTTGAATTTAAAACTTATAGAAATGCTTAAAAATGACTCAAGTCTTTTATCTGTGTATAGATTTCTCCACACAAAACAACTTAGTGAGTATAAAGATATTCATTTTTATACGATAGATTAATTTGCCGCCTGTCTCATATTTTTTAAAGTCATGTCAAGCATTTTTGAAAATGTCCCCAAATAGTTAAAACATTAGCACCAGTTTTTCTGGTGCTTTTATATTATTTTTTGTTACCTAATAATATTATTTACTATATCTAAAAAAATATAACAATTTACTTTATTTATAAAAAAATAATAAAAGAGGTTACTACAAGGTTGGCTAACGCCAAATGAAAATTCACCACCCACTTATAGAAGATGGGTGTACTCTTTTCATAATACGATAGATTGCGTATTTTTGTGTGGAGATATAACAGCAGATTATGTAGTCACTTCTTTTAATGAGCTTGAAGTACCGCTTTTGTAAATCGTAAAGAATTGGAATGAGGTGGTGTGATGTTTACAATATTGATTGTGGAAGATGATTAAGGGGGCGGTACCTAAAATACATGTTGAAAAAGCAAAAAAAGTATTGTATAATTTAATTAATAAATATTATTATGTAGTAATTATTAAAATTTGAATAGGGGGCTTTAAAATGAAAAAACTTTACAATTCGGCATTTATATATTTATTAATTGGCGCTCTTGCCGGAGTTTTCTTTAGAGAATTTACAAAAATAAATAACTATACAGGTAAAACTACTCTATCAGTTGTGCATACTCATTTTTTAGTATTGGGATTTCTTTTCTTTTTAATTTTAACTTTAACTTATCCAATTTTAAACTTTGATAAGATTAAGAACTTTAATAAATGGTTTATAACATATAATATAGGGCTTTTGTTAACTGGTTCAACTATGTTAGCTAGAGGTGTTTTGCAAGTTACTGGAGCTGATTTTAATGGATTAAGCCATATTGCTGGTACTGCTCATGCTATCCTAGGTATATCATTATTTTGGTTTATGTTCATTTTAAAGAAAGCTTTAGAAGATTATTCTTTAAAATAAGACAAGCATCAAACGGGAGTATCCTTGCTATAAAAATATGAAATGATTGAACTTAGTCGTAAAAAGTGTTATGATATCAATGGTAAACTCAGTAGAATGTCTTTGCTATATAAAAATCAAATGTGAATTTGCAATTGAAAATATAATATATTGAAGAGCTTATTTTTATAGGCTCTTTTTTAGTGATAAAGAGAGGTAATAATATGATAAAAGTTGATAATTTGTCCTACTCATTTCCGCAAAAGGATCTATATAATAACATTTCATTTACATTGGAAGATGGTCAACATTGTGCTTTTATAGGAACAAATGGCAGCGGAAAAAGTACACTGATAGATATAATTATGGATCCAGAAAAATATATGTTCGATGGTAATTTAGAGATGGACCCAAATTGTAGAATTGGGTATGTAAGTCAATTCTCACAACAGGGCGAAATAAAAGAAATTACAGTTTTCGAATATATAGGGGAAGAATTTATTAAACTACAAAATGAAATAACATCTATTTGCAGCGAAATGGAAACATCTTCGGATATTGATTCACTACTAGAAAAGTATCAACAAACTTTAGACGCATTTGATGCAATTAATGGGGATGATTTCGAAAACAAAATTAATAAAAACCTAAATCTTGCAAACTTAATCAAGTATAAAGATCTAATGATATCTGAACTTAGTGGTGGGGAATTCAAGCTTATTCAAGTAATTAAGGAAATGCTAAATAGTCCGGACCTAATGATTATGGATGAACCCGATGTATTTTTAGACTTTGAAAACCTTAATGCGCTTAAAAATCTAATTATTTCACACAAAGGAACAATGATAATTATTACGCACAACAGATATATATTGAATCATTGTTTTAACAAAATTCTGCACCTTGAAAACATGGAGCTCCAAGAGTTTGATGGAAGCTATATTGATTATAACTTCTCACTACTTCAAACTAAAATTGAGTTACAAGAACTAGCTATTGATGATAATGAAGAACTTGAGCGAAATGAGAAGTTAATAAAAAAACTAAGATTTCTCGCAACTGAGTATGATCAATCTTCTAAAGGAAAATCTCTAAATGCTAGAGTTAAAATTCAAGAAAGATTAGAAAAACGTAGAATTAAAACGCCATTTGTAGATATTAAACAACCGAATATCAGTTTAGTTGTAGATAATGAAATGGTCGAAACTATTGCTTTAAAAGTTAATGATTACAGTGTTGCCTTTGATGATGTGCTTCTAGAAAATGTTAACTTTGAGATTAAATCTACTGATAAAGTAGCCCTTGTAGGTTCAAATGGTACCGGCAAAACGACCTTACTCCAAGAAATATTTAAAAATAATCATGATTCTATTGAGATAAATCAGCAGGTTGAAGTGGCTTATTTATCTCAACTTCAAGGCAAAACACTAAATGAGTCTAATACCATACTTGAAGAGTTCTTCGATGCTGGTTTTAAAACTTATCATGAGATTAAATCATATATTTTAAAATATGGTTTTGAAGAAGAAATCATTAATCAAAAGATAGGGTCTTTATCTGGTGGAGAAAAAAATATACTTCAATTGGCTAAAGTTTCTGCTAGTCAAGCAAACATGTTGCTCCTTGATGAACCGACAAGTCATTTAGACACCTATTCACAAATGGCACTTGAAAAAGCCATAGAAAACTATAAAGGTGCGATTCTGATGATTTCTCATGATTTCTATTCTATAGTAAACTGTATGGATTTTGTTTTAATCATTGAAGATAAGACAATTAGAAAAATGAGTATGCGAAAATTTAGAAAGATGATTTATGCTAGTCATTTTGACAGAGACTATTTAGAAATTGAACAAAATAAAAAATTAGTTGAAACAAAAATAGAATTGGCTTTAAAAGATACTGATTTTACGCTTGCAAAAGTTTTATCTGAAGAGTTAGAAGAGCTGATTAAGTTACTCTAAATTTAGTGAGTAGTCAGAAGCACTCCAAACATTTAATCAAGAGACTACCGAGTTCGAGGATGATAATCTAATTTGGAAAGATAAAAATATGCCAAGTTGGACAAATAATATATTAAATGAGTAGCTAGTAAAACTTAGTGTTTACTAGCTCTTTTTATTTAAAAAATTTTATAAAAATAAATTTGAAACTAAATGCTCTATTTTTCAGTCTAATACACGAAAATGAATATAGGACACCTATTTACTGAATTCGGTTGACTTTCAGTTGAAGTTGCCGTTATATAATCTGCTTACAACGAGGTCTTGTGACTGATACTCGGTTCATTCTGATTTTATAATTGTATTTTACAATCACTATAAACTATATACACATAACTTAATTTAATATAAATTCCATATTGTGATATAATTTACTTATTAGCTGATTTCAAGGGATAATAAAGCGAAGCAATTCTTTGCCCTGTTTAATGCTTTTTATGGGTTTTGGGTTAAGGGTAAATGGAGGTAGTGAAGTATGGAAATTAAAATTTTAGGTAGCCTCATTTCTGAATATGTAAAAGGGCTTATTATATTAAATAAACAGCAATTTGTTATATGGAGAAATGATATATATAAAGAAATATATAAGGGAGAAGAAATTTTAGGTAAAAGTTTGAATGATGTTTTCGGAATAGAAGTAAAAGATATAGAAAGTGAAAATAAAATATTTAAAAATTTATCTGGAAAAAAATACAGCATAAAATGTCGGAGAAATAAGGAAAACGAAGAGGAATATATATTGGTTTTCATAGATGAAATAACGGATTTTAATAATAATGAAGTGAAGATGTATTGTCTCGAAAAAATAATGGATTCCATAAATGATGGAGTTATAATAAGCAATTATGAAGGGCGTATTGTATTGTACAATAAATCCCAGGAGGCTTTGGAAGACTTGTCATCTAAAGAAGTTGTAGGAAAATATCTTTGGGAGGGTTACCACTCAAAACCAGAATTATCCGAGCATCGTAGTGTATATAAAACAAATGTCCCTATAATAAATAAATATCAAGCTCATGCATATAAAGATGGTATTGCTAAATATGTATCTTATAGTACCTATCCTATTGTAAAAGATGGAGAAACAATTGCGGTATATTCCATAAGTAAAAACGAAAATAGACTACAAGCACTCCTTCATGAAACCATTGAATTAAAACGTAAATTGTATAGTAAATCCAATTCTAATGAAGAAAAGTGTAGTAGTAATGGTACTAGGTATACATTTTATGACATTATAGGTGATAGTAATAGTATGGTGAATTTAATTAAAGATGCGGAAATAATAGCATTGCAAAATAGTCCACTACTAATTGTTGGAGAGACAGGTACAGGAAAAGAAGTATTTGCACAAAGTATACACAACTTTGGGAAAAATAGAGAAGAACCATTTGTTGATATAAATTGTTCAGCCATACCTGAAAATTTATTAGAGAGTATACTATTTGGGACAGTAAAAGGCGCCTATACTGGAGCTGTGGATCAGGCGGGTCTTTTTGAAGAAGCAAGGAATGGTACTTTATTTTTAGATGAAATAAATTCAATGCCTGTTTTAATGCAAACAAAACTTTTAAGAGTGTTACAGGAGAAAAAAGTAAGGCGAGTGGGTGGGTTAAAATCTGTACCGGTTTGTTGTAGAGTAATGAGTGCTATAAATGAAGAACCTGAAAAAACAATTATGGAAGGAAGACTAAGAAAAGACCTTTATTATAGAATTGCAGGAGTTAGTTTATATATTCCTCCATTAAGAGAAAGAAAAGAAGACATGCTTACAACAGCAAATTATTATATTGATAAATATAATAAGCTCCTTAATAAAAATATTAAAACGATTTCTAAAGAGCTTAAGGATGTTATGTTAAAATATAGATGGGGAGGAAATGTAAGGGAATTAGAACACGTGATAGAAAATATAATGGTTAGGGTATCAGATCATGAAATTCAGTTATCTATTGCGGATATGCCCCATTATCTTAAAGAAAACATTTTAGGTTCCCTTGTAAAAGAGAATGTGCAAATATACAACACATCTTTACCGAATATACTTCGAGATCTGGAAAGAAAATTAATAGTAGAAAGTTTAAACAATAATAATTGGAATTTTAGTAAGACGGCTAAGAAATTAGGAATCATAAGACAAAGTCTTGAGTATAGAATGAAAAAACTAGGAATAGAAGTTCACAAGGAAATTCTAGAAAAGAAGTTAAAATAGGTTTCTTAAATCAGGGCATAAGCCCTGATTTAAAATTACTTAGTTATATCTTGTGATTTTAAGAATGTAAATTTTACATCTTTAACATTTACGTCCTGGTTTCCTAAATCTAAACAAATCTGAACAAATCAGAATATTCTAGATTTAGACACCTTCTCCTTTCATTAAAATAAATTTAATTTTTGAAGATAGATGCGAGCTTTTTACAGGTTTTTGCTCAGCTCCTAAATTTCCGAAGAAACTTCAGCAATCCCAGCGTGCCTTTAATTTTGATAAAATTAAAGTTCTGAAGAATTGGGGCAGTTAACCCAGCTTAGTAACTCACACAAGCCTTTCTCTACGTGTACTTGTGCAAGGTTCTAGATTAAACATAAACTTATATCAAGCTAGAATCATATCTTTTATATTCTTACGATTCTCTATAAAGAATCTTGGATAACAATCCTTTTGCAAAATCATTTTCATTCTTTTTGAAACATTAGACCAATTACTCCATTCATTAGAATAATTAATATTTTCGTAAATCAGCTCTTCTTTTTTTATAGTTGGTATCGGTTTAAATAGGTTTCTATATAATCTAGGTACTTTTTCTTTAAATCCGTAGCTTCTTCTTGCTATAACCATAGCGGCACCATTATGAACATCCATACCAAATTGATGACAATACTTATACAAACCTATCTTACTTGTATACTGTGGTTTAACTTTAATAAATTCAACTCCATTTTTGTAACAAGCAGATTCTAATGTACAGAGCAACACTCTATAACAAAATTGTGCTGTTTTTCTAGCTATTTTAGAGTGAACATCTCTATCTTTAATAAATTTTAAATTTTCTACAGCTATAGCTGAACAATATGTTTGTGCTGTTAAGATTGCCTCTTTAACTAACTCACCACATAGATTAGTTCTTCTATTACCACTTGCGGTCAAAAGTTCTGAGTTTTTTAAATAATGATGCCATTTATAATTGCCCATGTTATCTATCATAGTTAACGCCAACCCATCTGGATTAGTATCAATTCCTATAGTATAGTTATGGCCAGTACAAACTAAATCAGTTTTATCTAAATTAAAAGTAACATGTGCATATATTTTCCCTTCTTTAATAAGCAATTCAACTTGATAAGGTTCTTCCTTAGCCACTTGAGTTAATAGTGCAGACTTATAATCAAATCCATTTATCTTACCAGTTTTCTTAGATAATTTTTGTGGTATATATATGGGAGTTAAAATCTTTTTATAAATTGGTTTTAACTTTGTATACGTTCCATCGGTTTTCAATCTAGGTTCTTTCACAGTACATTCTAGTGTTGTTATTTCAAGAAAAGATTCTCCATTTTTAATAACAATTCTAAGATTAGGATTACCTTTTTTTGTTTTGTCCCCACGAGAAACAAATTGATTATTTCGTCTAAGCTGATACTCTTCCTTAGATATTAAGTCTTTGCAACGTTTGTAAAAGTTATCCTTTCCCCCAAATATAACTTTCGGTAACCTGTTATTTCTTTTATAATCCAAATAAGTACAAAGCTTTCTTAGTCTTTTATCTAGTTTAGATATGAGACCTTGTCTTTTCTCTGTTTTAACGCCTTTATCGAATTTTTTAAGAATAGCCTCTACCTTACCTTCATATTCTGTAATATTCAAATCTAATAATTTTTCTTGTGAAATCAGCGTTTGCCTTGCTTGTTCTATAGCGTCTTTAGATTGTCTTGAATTTAAACTATATTTTTTAGATATAATCTTATCTAAATTATTAATCTTAAATTCTGCATTAAACCTATTTTCTTCAAGACGTTTATATGCACAATGTTTTGCCCGGCAAAAGTGTTCCATCATATCAACAATTATTTGAAAATGTTCAACACTTGGATTATAAAGTAAGCACCTTGAAGTTACCTTCATAATTATATTCACCACCTGTTCTACTCAGCTTTATTTAGAGCCAATTCATTTAAAGTCCTTTTAACTTTTCGCCCACCTCTAGCACCGTACAATTTAGCAGAAAAGCAGGTTATTATACTTATAATATCTTTAGTCATATCTTCGTTAACAGAGTTATTTTCATTACTTTCAACGAATTCTACAATTATTCCTAGGTTTTTTAGCATTATTATTAAATAGTTTAAACCAAATCTAGTTAATCTATCTGGATATTCTACAATTATTTTACTTATCCCATTTAAGTTAGATAACATTTTAATTAACTTTACCCTTTTGTCATTTAATCCTGAGGCTATTTCGCTATATGTCTCAATAACTTCATAATTTTTATTTGAGCAATATTCTTTTAATCTTTGAGTTTGTCTATCCAAATTACCGCTTTCAAATTGTTTTTTTGTAGAAACCCTTGAATATATATAAACTTTATTATCTATATTTACAGTGGTATTCGCAACCCTGCCGAGCGTTAAAGTCTCTATTTCGTCTAGTAAATATCTTCTATGGCCTTTTGGAGTTTTATAACTTTTTAGTATCCCTTCTTTGTCCCACACTCTCATAGTTTTAGGTGTTACGCCTAAAAATTGGGCAGCTTTTGTTATATTTACATATTCATGCATATATGATCACCTCTACTATTAGGTTAACCAATAATAGTATTTATATGTATATAAATGTTATTAAATGTTCATATATATTATAACTGCTTATACCTCCTTTACAGGTTTACTTTTAAAAGTCAGTTTACAAATAGATATTTATATGGGTGCATAAAATTTAGGCATGAATTTTATGCATATAAACTATAAAAAAACACCAAGGTTTTAAACTCTTGGTGTTTTTCATAATGCTACATCAAAGATTTGGACTTAATTCAAACCCAATAATTGTTGAATACCCCAAAGTAATACCCATGACGATTTAGACCACTGAGGTTTAGTTGGTCTAGTTGCATCTGCCTTTTTTCTTTCTTAAGAGTGATGATAAACAGGCATTAACATTTTAAATCCATTTTTTTTACATGCTTATTGCCGTTTTTGGTTCCATTACTACCTGTACCCCTATAGCAAGCTTTCAGAGAACTTGGAAATGTTATAAGAACTATTTATCTATTAGAATTCATATCCATTATTGAATGAAGAGAAAAAATAACTGAAAGTACTAATAAAACTGAAGCTTATAATGGCTTTTCAAAATGGTTCTTCTTTGGAGGCGAAGGCATTATGTGTGAAAATGATCCTGGAGAACAAAGTAAGATTGTAAAATATAATGATTTACTGGCCAATGCAGTTATACTTCATAATGTAGTTGATATAAGTAATGCTATTGAAAAAATGAATGAGGAAGGAATAGTAGTTACAATGGATTATATTAAAGCAATGAGTCCGTATATGACAAGCCATATTAAAAGGTTTGGTGAATATGTTATAGATTTAGATGAGGTTCCTGAGCCTATAAATAGATTTGATATTGAAGACATAATAGAACTGGAGACTAAGCAAAATAGTACTGCCTGATGATTGTTTTTATACGTTTACATTGCAAAAATATGATATGTAAATTTTTTCATGATATAATTGATTAGATATAATAAGGACAACATTTCTTTGTATTATGATGTAATACAAAGAAATTGATTCAACCAAGGTAATAATGAGAATTGAAGGCAAAACATGATGAAATTGAGGAGGTAAGTATATGGATGTTTCACATATTGTTGAAAGAATTAATGATCTTTTTAATGTAACAAGTAAGGAAATCTATTATAGTGAATCTGGGATTACATACCATACAGATAAAAAAGTTAAAAAATTAGGGTACTGTGTTAACCTAACGCTTGAAACTATAGAGGAAGCAAGAATTCATGGAGTTGATATGATGGTAACACACCACGATGCATGGAATGAAATATATGGATTAAAAGAGGCATGCATAGAAAAACTAGCAGAGTATGGTATAAGTCACTACTATAATCACTTGCCACTTGATGACTGTAACTTTGGAACAAATGATAGTTTATTAAAAAAATTGAATTTAGAAAATGTTAAAAGAACCCACGAATGGGAAGGGTTATATTTTGGTAGAATCGCAGAATATGATGAAGAAATTGAATTTAATGAATTAGTAAAAAATATTGAAAATCTACTGAAGAACCAGTTAAATTTTGGCGGTTTAATGACAAAAAGGTGAAGCGAGTGGGCTTAGTATGTGGTAATGGAGGGCCAACAACTTGCCTTAAGGAAGCAGTTGAAAATAAGTGTGATGTATATTGTATACGATTCAATATGCTAAGTTTAAAGGGATAAATCTTATCATTGGGAGTCATACTTTCACAGAATTCTTTGGAATTCAAAGTTTAGCATTGAAATTGAATGAGAATAAAAAAGAACTTGAAGTAGTGAGACTTAATGAAGAGCATTATGAAGCGAATATAAAATAAGACATAATATTAGAGAAGTCCGTCATAAACAACTGTAATAATTACTAAATAAATCAGATAAACTGGACAGGTTATGTCTATAATCAGAAGTTGAAAAAAAATAATAATTAATGGATGTGTGTTGGGAATACCAGATATATCTGAAAGTTCATGGTTAACAAACATTTATCTCTGTTAAAAAATAACGGGGATACGTCAAACTTGTAATCTATTGTAAAGTAAAAACTATTTGTATAGCATACAGATAAATAGTAATTTAATGGAGGGATTTTATATGTTTGGGAAAGAAAAAAAAGAAAAGAGATTTGTTATAAAAGAAGAACAGTCATTAGGATTTGGTGCAGTATATATTGTTGTTGATACTCAGACAGGAGTTAATTACTTAACAACTGTTGGAACTGGTCTGAATGGAATGACGCCATTATTAGATTCAGATGGTAAGGTACTAGTTGATAGATAAATTCCAATTTATAAGATTGAATTAACATAGTTTTAGACTCAGTTATTTCGCATCTTTCTTATATGTTGTAGCAACGGTATTATAATTTGTAATTGAGGCTATATCAGTTTATATAGCAAAGATGATGTTTAGGATGTAGGAGTGGATGGTATGGGCGAAAAATGGATTGCAGTGGTTGGTAGTCCTCGAAGGGGAAAGAATACAGATTTGATGGTAGACTATGTAATTGAAGGTTTAAATGAGAAAAGTATAAGAGTAGATAAATTTTTTCTAAGCAGTAGCAATATTTCAACTTGTACTGGCTGTGAACAGTGTATAAAGACAGGAACTTGCATTATTCAAGATGATGTAACTAAAATTATAGATAATATGAAAAATGCAGACGGATATATATTCGCTTCTCCATCATACAATTACAATATGACTGCACAGATGAAATCCTTATTAAATAGGACATTCTGTTTAAATGATTATAGTAACGGATGGGAAAGTCGCCTCTCACCAGAGAAAAAAGCAATCATTGTAGGTGTTTGTGCAGGTAAAACTAAAGAATATATGGGATATACAGTGGAAGGTATAAGTAAGCCTCTTTCTGAATTAGGCGTGAAAATCATTGATATAATTGAGTATTATAATACAAAGTATATATCCGTTATTAATAATGATAATATTAGAGGAAAAACAATTGAAAGAATAAGAAATCTTACAGAATTTTGAGGGGATTTATAGTAAGAACTTATATGACGATAGTAAAAAGTAAAATATTATGAAAGTTAAGGTGGAAATATATGGAGATTGAGATTATAAGACAAAGTGTAAGTAAAAATATAAATGAAAATGATTGTATTCTTAGGGAAGATATACAAAACCTGATTAAGGATTATAAAATTGAACTGAAATCTTTGAGTAAAATAGCTGGAATAGATTATGGATGGTTAAAAGATTTTATGGATGGAAAAGATATTTTCCTTGATTATTTTAATAACTTAAAAAATTTTACTGAGAATAATATAGAGAACATAAACAATTCAAATATTCCCAACCCTATATCTTAAGTATAGTTTCTATGCTATCTTATGAGAGAATAAATGAAGATGAACGAGTTAAGGCAGTAATAGATGTATTAATTGCTGAGTTTGAAATTAACTATGAAACTTTAGCCATATATGTAGGACTTATGGTAGAAGAGGTGCAGAGTTTTATGAATGATACGAATTCCATTTCCATTGAGAAAAAATATAAGTTAGCAGTAGCAAGTCTATCTTTGCATTATTTATTTAAAAGATTACCTAATTAATTCGCAACTTTCTTAAAGATTGAAGGTACAGGAGGAAAAATTATGTTTATTGAGACTAACCCTAAAGATAAATTTATATAGATTTAATAGATTTGGCATTTGAAATTTGTGATGAATTTGTACTTTCACGATAGTTTAGTTCCGTTATTAAAAGAGTGATAGTTCACATTTGTAAAAAAATAAAAAAATGCGTCACAGTTGATTTAATAATAAGAAATGTAGTTTCATTTTTAATGGAGGTTATTACTATGGATAAGGGTATTTTAACAGAAGAAAAGGAAACTTTACTTATTACACTATGGTAAAGCAAAAGAAAATGAAGCACCTATTATTATAGACAAAAAGGCAGTTGAGATTGTAAATCAAATTGAATATATTTTCGAATCATTGAAAATCCCTAAAAAGACAAATATAATGATGTGTATAAGGGCAAAATTAATTGATAACTTCATTAAAGATTTCCTTGCAAAAACTAATAAAAGTATAGTTTTGCATTTAGGGTGTGGCCTTGATAGCAGATGTAACAGAATTGAAAATAGCAATACTGACACGTATGACGTAGATTTTAAAGAAGTTATTGATATTCGCAGATATTTTTACGAAGAAACAGATAATTACCATTTGATTGCATCTTCTGTTATAGAACCCGAATGGATAGAAAAAATACCTAAGGATGAAAAACACAGTACATCAATTATGGTCGCAGGGCTGTTTATGTACTTAAAAGAAGATGAAATTAAAACATTGATAAGGCGTCTTAAAGAGAGGATTGGTAGTTATACCTTAATTTTTGATGCTTTTAGTGTTCTTACAGCAAAGAAAACAAAAAAATCATCCATCACTAAAGAAAACTGGTGCAAAAATTCATTGGGGTATTGATAATCCTGTAGAACTTACAAAATGGGGATTAAAAGCACAGTTCATTGAAGAGCAATATTTCACGTCAAATGAAGAAATAAAAAATTTGGACACCAGTACAAGAATTATATTTAAAATAGCAAATCTATTCCCATTTCTAAAAAAGCCCATAGATTATTGATTTATAAAATTGGTTAAAATTAACTAATATAATTAAAATACTTCGAAACTCTATTAGAATGATATTATATTTCTAAACAATAAAATTTAATTGTTAACCAGATCAGGGGGAGCATTATGCCAAAAAATGATAATATGCTAGCAATTTTATGGATGCTGAATTCAGGTACAAAAATAACTGCAAAGCAAATATCCGAAAGGTTAGAAATAAACATACGATCAGTTTATCGTTATATGGATGCACTGTGTGTTAGTGGAGTGCCAATAATATCGGAGCCTGGTCATAACGGTGGATATAGTTTGCTTAACAATTTTATCCGAGCACCCCTGTTTTTTAATCTTGAAGAGAAGAAATCACTTTTGCATGCTGCTGTTTTTGCAATGGAATCAGGATATCCTTTTATGGAATCACTAAATAGTGCAACATCAAAGTTAAAGATGTTTTCGAATCAAGAACAAGAAAAAGTTCTCAATCGTCATTTAGTTGGATTTGAAGTAGTGAGCCGTATTTGCGATCCAGCTGTCAAACCTATATTAATGGAACTCGAGCAAGCTGTTGCAAATGAATGCTCTATGGAAATTGAATACTGTACAGGTTATGAAGGTCATCCCAAGCATAGGGTTGTTGACCCCTATGGGATGCTTTACTGGAACAATAAATGGTACGCTATTGCATTTTGCCATCTTAGAAATGAAATTCGTAACTTTAGGGTAGATAGAATAATAAATATTATAAGCACTAAAAATACGTTTAAGCGTCCTGAAGCTTTTTCGGCACGTGAGTTTTTTACAGAAAACTTATTATCAAATATAGAAAGTAAAGTAGGACTTTGCACTTTAGTAATTGAGGGCAAGTCAGAAGCATTGAATGACCTAAGTGCACATTGGTTTTTAGGATATCATCTGATAAAACGAACTGAATGCAGAACGATTTTTTTAATGGATGAATACTCAATCCATACCTATGTTCCTCATATTCTACTTCCATATGGTAGAGCAATAAAGGTGCTTGAACCAAATAGTTTTAAAGCTGCTATGGCATCAATTCTTAAAGATTTGCTGGACTATTATCTCCACTGACTGAATTTGTCAGTAAAGATAATATATAATTGATTAAGATGGACTTGAAACTATCCTGTGATAAATAGTACTAATAAAATGAAAGTGGAGGAATAGAAAATGAAAAACAAAGTATATCTTTATGTATTTGATACAATGGCAGACTGGGAAATAGGTTATTTAAGTACTGAAATCAATTCGGGAAGGTACTACAAAAAGGGATTAATGCCTCTAAAAATAGTAACTGTAGGAATTAACAAGAACCCTATTACTACAATGGGAGGTCTGGAAATATTGCCAGAAATTGAACTTAAGGAGTGTAGTATTGAAGAGACAGTTGCTTTGATTCTACCTGGTGGGAATACATGGACAGAAGCAATTCATGCTCCCATTATAAGAATGGCTGAAGAATGTTTAAAGAAAGGTATTGTTGTAGGGGCAATTTGTGGTGCTACAATAGGACTTGCTTTGGAAGGAGTATTGAATAAGCGAGCTCATACAAGCAATGACCTGGGATATCTAAAAATGGTCTGTCCAAGCTATGCAGGAGAAAAATATTATAAGCAAGAATACGCAGTAACTGATAGAAGTTTGATTACTGCCTCTGGAATAGCTCCTCTTGAATTTACTTTGCACATATTGAAAATTCTAGAGGTGTTTTCACCACAAACCTTAGATTCTTGGTACAATCTTTATAAAACTCAAGATGCAAAATATTTCTTTGAGTTGATGAGCTCGATTCAATAGTAGAAAATTGAGTGTATCAAAGTTATTTATATAAATATAAAAGTATAAATCCAAATGCGGAGTTGGAGATTATTATAGACTTTCAAGTTAGTCTGTTTCAAAGTTTGTGTAAACTTCCATGATTGATATAGAATAAATATAAGTCATGGAGTTTTTTTATGGGAAGAAGTTAATACTACTCTGAAAGCATATGAACCAAATATATCTATGCTTCTTCAAAGGCTAAAAGAACGCTATAAGGGGTATAGCCACATAGCCATCAAGCTAAGTCATAGTGAATAATAGTTAGCTCTTCTTGAATTCTACATTTTACCAATTACCTCTTCTTTTCAAAATGTTCAATGGTGAATTGTAAGTGTCCATTAGTACTTGAATAATTTTATGGCACAACAAAAAAACCACGTATACAGTGGAAAAAATTATGATTTATATGAAGTTTTTTTATGCTGCAATTTTAGCCCTCATCGATGATCGCTTATAACGAACTCCAAGTATATCAAAAACAGTTTTCTTATCCTTTCTATGAGATTTAAGACCATTCTTAACTACATTCTCAAATACTAGCTTTAAGGTATTGAAAGTTCTACTTGGAAATTTCACAAGTTCAAAGTACAGTCTATCAATGTATTCATGCACTATCTCAGAAGCTTTAATTTCACTAGCTTCAAGCTCTTTATTCTCTAAAACTAAAGTCCTCATTTTAAACATTACAGCAGAGCTGAGGAATAGCAAAATAAGTTTTCCATAAAGCTGACATTGAAACCGTTCTATTTTAACTGGCTTTACGCCATGTATATGAAATATGGACTTCCACGTTTTAAAAACGATTTCGATTTGCCATCTCAAGGAATAAAACTCATGGACCTGCTCTGCACTTAAAACTGCTTCCTCAATATTGGTTATATAAATAGATATCCCTAATAATTCAATTGTATTATCACTTTTTTCTATACCTTTCTTTTTAGCATTCTTCGCGCATTTTTCCGATCTTTTTTCCAATTGTTCTTTTGTTAGTTTATATAAGATAATCCTAGTTTTTAGCGTCTTTTCTTTGCCGACATAGGCATCCTTAATTTCATAACGTTCTCCATCTTTCATCTGTTTCATGATGTCAGAAATATATATTCTTTTAAATAGACTTGATTTTCTCGGAGCACCGTTCTTATAATACTCTATATTATCATTTTCTATATACACTGCTATATTAGGTTTTAATCTTGATATATAAAAGGCTTCTCTTTTTTCTACGTCTAAAAAATCTTCAAAGCTGAAATATCCAAGGTCTCTTAAAATAAGGTCTCCAGCTTTGACGGTATCTCTTATCTTACTCCCAAAAGTGTTGTCACTTCCTGATCCAGCACCTACTTCTACATTAACAAGATTGCCTGATTTCAATTCATATTCTAGTTGTATTTTTACCCCTGAAGGCTGAGAACATCCACCGGATCCAGGATAGATATCTTTATAGCTTTCTGGGACTTGAAAAGCAGTGGAATCAAGTATTCTTATTCGTTTGAAATATTCATCCCATATACTTGCTATACAAGTATTATTTGTTATTGTTTGGTGTAATAGTTTCTCAAAAATCTTCTTTAAAAACTCCACACATCTTTCATTTAAGCGTTGATCTAATGCCTGATTTGAGATAACTATACCTATTTTAGCACTAAGTTTTGTACATAAGGTAACCAGTGTATTATTAGCAACCTCTACATCCATAAAACAGCATAAGCAAACAAATTCACGTGCTTTAATTTTACCACTTCTTTTTACAAAACCTGTTTTTCTAGCTATTTCTTCAATCTCTTCTTCTGAAAAACATATTTTAAGTTCATTAGCGAAAAGTTGTATATCCTCATCCAATTTTGATTTTTCTTCTGCTATCATTTTTAAGTCCCCCAATGATGTATTTTTTTATTGTCTTTCAAATGATAACATTTTTACAGATGGAGGCTTTATTTTTATAAAACCTTCTTAACTTGATGGCTATGGGGCGGTACTCCAATTACGTTTATTCTTCTGAGAGTACTTAAATACATATAAAGCCTCCTCATGTTACTTTTAAATTTTCTATTTAAAGGATAACATACAAACCTTAAGAAGCTCCTGGTAAAAATCTTAAGATTTCTTAAGGTTTTTGAGAAATAGTCTAAAAAAGACATATTGGAGTTCTCTCAAATGTCTTTTACTCCTGTATATATAATTCAATATTAAAGGTAATAATATGATCCTTGTATTCTGCCCATATCTTTCCCTGATGCAATTCCACAATTCTTTTTGCAATAGCAAGACCAAGTCCTGAACCATCCTCACCTTTTCTAGAAGTATCTACCCTATAAAATTTTTCAAATATCAAATCCAAGTTTTCTACCTGGATTTGATCTGTCTTGTTTGAGATTGATACAATTACCTTATTATTTTTATAACAGAGGTTTACATGAATGTCAGAAGGTTTAGAGCTATACTTTTTTGCGTTTATTAAGATATTATCAAACACCCTTACTATTTTTTCTATATCAACATTTATATAAATATCCTGAGGAATATCACTTCTAATTAATAAATCCTCTTTAATAAAGATGGGAACATATTCTCCAATCATTTGTTCTAATAAACCACTTAAATTAACGTTGCTATAATTTATTTTTATTCCAGGAGTTGTAAGCTTTGTATATTCAAATAATTCATCAATCAACATTTGGAGATGTTGAGATTTATGATAAATTGTATCAATGTATTCACATAACTGTTCTTCATTTTTATATTCTTTCTTTCTTAATAAATCAACATATCCCACTATAGAAGTAAGCGGTGTCCTTAAATCATGAGAAATGTTAGTTATAAGTTCATTTTTAGCCGCTTCTATTTCTTTTTCCAATTCTCTTCTACATTTTAACTCCTTTGACATGGAATTGATGATTTCAGAAAGTTCCGCAAGTTCATCCTTTCCACGAATTTCAATGGTAGTACCTAAATCATCATTAGATATTTTCTTAACCCTTTCTGCTATATATTTAATATACTTTACCTTTGTATTTATAATTAACAAAAAGGAGAGTATAAATGCCCCTAATGCTAAGAAAAAATCTGAAGGACTTGGCATAATTGCTGCTAAGCATGTTAAATTAAATAACACAGATACTAACATTGACAAAATAAGGCTTACTAAGATGGAGAGCAAAAGGTTAGTGCCGATTTTACTAGTAATTAAATTTATTTTCATATTTTATAACCTACTCCCCAAACTGTTTTTATGTAAATGGGATTCTTAGGGTTATGCTCAATCTTTTCTCTTATTTTAGTTATATGAACCATTACATTATTATCGGATTTTAAAAAATCCTCTTTCCATACCGATTCATAGATTTTACTCACACTAAACACAATTCCCTTATTTCTAGCCAAAAGCTCTAATATATCAAATTCTTTAGGAGTAAGCCGTATTTCACAACCGCCAACACAAACCATACGAGTATCCGTATTAATGGTTAACGCTCCAATTTCAATTATATTAATATCTGTAATAGCATCCTTATTATATTTTTTATATCTTCTTAACTGTGATTTTACTCTTGCTATTAGTTCCATGGGATTAAAAGGTTTAGTTATATAATCATCGGCACCTGAACTAAGGCCATATATTTTGTCCATTTCCTCTGACTTTGCAGAGACCATGATGATAGGCATATGCCTTTCTTCACGTATTTTCATACAAGCTTCAATACCATTCATCTCATGCATCATTATATCAAGCATAATTAAATCAATAGTATCTTCTTCTAATATCTTTAATGCTTCTATGGCATTACTTACTTTTATTGTTTTATATCCTTCATTTTCTAAATAGATTGAGATTAAATTTCGAATTTTCTCATCATCATCTACAATTAATATTTTTTCATCCATACTTTAAGCACTCCTTTAGTATTTTTCTCATTGTATCATATTATCAACTGCAATAAGAAAAATCTTAATAAATCTTAATAAATCTATTGATAGAATATTAAGGTATTCTTCTTAAAATTAAACTAAGAAAAAATTAATGTTTTAGGAGGAAGATAAACATGAGACCGTTAGAAATAATTTTAATCACCCTTAATTTCACATTATTGTATTGGGGTATTTTGAGTGGTAAGAGGTATAAATGGAATAGTGTTATTACTTTAGCTGTGGCATTTAGCTCAGTTGCTATTCAGCTTGTGGTGGAAGGAGGGCGTTGGGAGATGCTTCCTGTGTATTTGATACCACTTATTTTAACAGGCTATCATTTTCTGTTCAGACGAAATGGGTACACTATTAGCAAACGTACTATTATTATTCAAACTACAATATTGACTTTATATTTATTAATATCAATAGCATTACCTACTTCCTTGCCAGTATTCACATTAGAAAAGCCTACTGGACAATATCTAGTTGGTACAACGTCTCATCATTGGGTAGATAATACAAGGAAAGAGCCATATTCAAATAACCCAAAGGATAAACGTGAATTGATGGTTCAAATTTGGTATCCCACAAAAGAAGGTAATGGAAAAGCTCAAAGCCCTTATATTCAAAACGCTTCAAAAATGCTAAAAGCAGTGCCAACAAGTGTGTTGGGTGTACCAGCCTTTATTTTAAATAGTCTTGAGTTTGTTAAGACTTATGCAGTTCCTGAAGCATCAGTGTCAGATTCTGAAGCCAGTTATCCAATATTGATTTTTTCACATGGAATGTTAGGTTTTAGAAATCAAAATATGTTCCAGGTGGAGGAGCTTGCAAGCCATGGCTATATCGTAGTGGGCATCGATTACACTTATGATGCTGCATCTGTAGTATTCCCTGATGGTAGCGTTGCAACTAATAAAATGGATGAGAAATTAAGCGGCTATAGGAAATTTGATGAGCATATTTCACTTTGGGATGATGATTTTCAATTTGTTCTTAATAAACTTCAGGAGCTGAACAGTAAAGATACCAGTGGACGCTTTACTGGTAGAATGGACATGAATAAAATTGGAGCGTTTGGTCATTCCTTTGGAGGTGCTACATCCATACAGATGTTAATGAAAGACTCCCGTGTGAAGGCAGCAATTGGAATGGATGCAGGGCTTTATGGATCATTAGCACCAGAAAAGGGAATAGGAAAACCGTTTCTCATGATGCTTTCAGAAGAGACTACCGATAAAAACAATAGCACTTACGAAGATTTTATAAAAAAAGGTGGAAAAGGAGATCGTCAGTTATTTGAGGCTCCCAGAAAAGAATATACCCAACGATTAAAAAATGCATTAGCTGGAGGGGGAATATCTATACTTATTCCAAAGACAACACATATTAGTTACTCAGACTTTACACTTTATTCTCCGTTGTTACAACTTCCTATTTTTGGGGGGAGAAGTGAGAATCCTCGCTCAGTTCACAAAACCATCAATGAATTTAGTGTGGCCTTTTTTGACAGCTATTTAAAACAGGAGGGAAACATACAACTTAATAATTTAGCTATCAAACATCCAGAAGTCAATTTAACAGTTAATAAGTAAACACTGAAACGAGCACAAAGATGATATCTAAGCATAATGAACAAAGGAGGATAAATAGTAAATGCTCATAATATTTAAATTATCACCATATTTTGCAGTTATGTTTTTTATTATAAGTGGGTTTTATTATTTTAGATTTAAAAATATTAAAAGTCAAATTAGGTATGTAGATAAAAGTTCCAGGAAAGACTTGGCTAAGGATTATAAAAGAGCAGTAACCCTACATTGTATTTATGGATATATTTCATTTTTTCAAGCCCTGGTTCATGTAGTAACCAAATTTCATAGTATAATATTATCCTTAAGTTGGTTTCTTGTTTTGCTTTACATTATAGTACTTATTAGCGGTATATATGGTAAGCATTCAAAAAAACTTTTATTCTTTAATAAGCATTGGAGAAAGATACATGGATTTATTAGCATATTAGCATTACTAGTGACCGTAGTCCACATACTAGCTGCAGAAATATAGACTTTCTTTGTATAAAAAATAGTAGTCTCATTCAGAGGACTACTATTTTTTTATTAAAGGACCATGTTTAAATGGGGTAGTGCCATAGCCATCAAGCTAAGCTAATTAAATAACAGTTAGCTCTGTTTAAATTATATATTTTACCAATGTTTTTTTCTTTTCATGAGCTTCAATAGATTATCGCAAGTCCATATTAGTAATGAACAATTTCAGGGTACAACAAAAAAACACGTATGAAGTGCAAATTTTTGAACTTTATTGAGTTGGCTTATGCTGCGATTTTAACCCTACTTGATGTTTGTTTATAACAAATCCCAAGTATATCAAAACAGTTTTCTTATCGTTTCTTTGAGATTTAAGACCATTCTTAACTACATTTTCAAATACTAGCTTTAAGGTATTGAAAGTTCTACTTGGAAATTTCACAAGTTCAAAGTACAGTCTATCAATGTATTCATGCACTATCTCAGAAGCTTTGATTTCACTAGTTTCAAGCCCTCTATTCTCTAAAACTAAAGTTCTCATTTTAAACATTACAGTAGAACTGAGAAGTAATAAAATGAGTTTCTCATAAAGCTGACGTTGAAACCGTTCTATTTTAACTCGCTTTACACCGTGTATATGATATATAGATTTCCACGTTTTAAAGATTATTCCTACCTGCCATCTCAAGGAATAAAACTCATGGACCTGCTCTGCACTTAAAACTGCTTCCTGAATATTGGTTTTATAAATAGATATCCCTAATAATTCAATTGTATTATCACTTTTCTCTATGCCTTTCTTTTTAGCATTCTTCTCACTCTTTTCTGATCTTTTTTTTAGTTGTTTTCTTGTTAGTTTATATAAGATAAGCCTAGTTTTTAGCGTCTTTTCCTTACCTACATAGACATCCTTAATTTCATAACGTTCCCCATCGCTCACCTGTTTCATGATTTCAGAAATATAGATTCTTTTAAATAGAGTTGATTTTCTAGGAGCACCGTTCTTATAATACTCTATATTATCATTTTCTATATACACTGCTATATTAGGTTTTAATCTTGATATATAAAAGGCCTCTTTTCTTTCTACATCTAGAAAATCTTCAAAGTTGAAATATCCAAGATCTCTTAAAATAAGGTCGCCAGCTTTAATGGTATCCCTTATCTTACTCCCAAAAGTATTGTCACTTCCTGATCCAGCACCTACTTGTACATTAACAAGGTTCCCTGATTTCAATTCGTATTCTAGCTGTATTTTTACCCCTGAAGGTTGAGAACATCCACCCGATCAGGATAGATATCTTTATAGCTTTCTGGTACTTGAAACGCAGTGGAATCAAGTATTCTTATTCGCTTAAAATATTCATCCCATACACTTGTTATACAAGTACTATTTGTTATTGTTTGGTGTAATAGCTTCTCGAAAATCCTCTTTAAAAACTCCACGCATCTTTCATTTAAGCGTTGGTCTAATGCCTGGTTTGAGATAACTATGCCTATTTTTGCACTAAGTCTTGTACATAAGGTAACCAGTGTATTATTAGCAACTTCAACATCCATAAAGCAGCATAGACAAACGAATTCACATGCTTTAATTTTACCTTTTCTTTTTACAAAACCAGTTTCTCTCGCTATTTCTTCAATTTCTACTTCTGAAAAACATTTTTTAAGTTCATCAGCAAAAAGTTGTATATCCTCATCCAATTTTGATCTTTCTTCTGTTATCATTATTATGTGCCCCCAATGATGTGTTTTTTATTGTCTTTCAAATGATAACATTTCTACAAATGGGGGGCTTTATTTTTATAGAATTCTCTTAGCTTGATGGCTATGGGGTATAGCCAACATTTCTCTTATTCACACCAACAGGAACAAAAAACGACTATAAATCAAGTAATATCAAGAAAAATTCTATTATATTATTAGCAATGCAAATACTCACTACCAATCACGAGAACTTAAATTGCTGATAGAAAAAATATCGAAAGCATTAAGGAAAAAAATATTTAATTCACTATGGAAGATAAGTATTATTTCTATTAAACCATGTGTCATATTTTTCTTATATTGTTCATCAATCCAAAAGGCAGTAATGCCTTTTTTCTTTATAATAATCTCTAGTGGATCATAAGAAACATTAATATGCCGAGAGAGTAATATCTCGGGTATTTTTACTTTTTTCTACAAATTATGAAGGATAAATATGGATGTTTGTTGAATTATGTTAATACAATGTTTAGAGATATTAATAGATAAAGATTACATTATGTCTATAATGGGAAGTTGGGAAATGATTAAACGGTATCTTATTTAGGTATTAATATTTTGCGAGGTGACGTTATGCTAATTATCAAATACAATAACAAATATCGAGATGATATGATTTATATGGTGCTTGAAGCAAAAAATGCACTTGGTAGAATTCCAAGGCTTAACGAGGATTTATTAGATATTGACACATATTACATTTCAAAAGGGGATATGTTTTGGTTAGCAGTCGATGAAAAAGATAGAGTTATCGGCTGCATAGGTACAAAAACTACTGATGAACATGAAATGTGGTTGAAAAGGCTCTATGTAAAAGTATCCTTGAAGCGCAATGGAATTGGTGGGCAACTCCTTAAAACCGCGGAAACCTATGCAACCAGCAACGGCATAACTAATGTGTATACGAGGTTTGCAGAGGATTATGTCGAAGCACAAAATTTTTACCCAAAGAACGGTTTTACTGAAATTGCTCCAAATGAAATGGTTAAATACTTATCATGAGAAAAAAGATCATTATCTTTAATAAATTATGTGGAGTTACTAAAGTAAGTAGATAAACTTAAATGGTTATGTGTATAATGGGAAGTTAAAAAATGCGAAAGAAAGATTATTTGAAAACTGCTTGCAAAGGAGATATTTATTATGGAACCTATAGATATAGCAAAAGATACTTTATTGAAATATGGGATTGAGAATGCATCATTAACCTTGTTACGCCACAATGAGAATTTGGTCTGGAAAGTTGAACTTTCAGAAGGCTTATACTATGTATTACGTATTCACATACCAGCAAACGGGCTGGACCTAATTCATCGTGCTGAATGGCTTGAAAGTGAAATGATGTTTTTGAGCGGGTTAAGTGAAAATAGTGATATTAATGTTCAGAAGCCTATAAGAGCTAAAGATGGTCGATATGTAATTCATCTTCCATTAAATGGTGGGTTTGCAACACTATTATCGTGGTTGCCTGGCGTAACATTTAACCAATTGGAAAATACAGCAATTCATAATGCATTTTTAGTCGGTGAACTCGTTGCAAAAATGCATGACTATGTTCTTAAGTGGCCAAACAGTTGCGAATTACCACGCCCTACATATGATTCCGAGCGGGTAATGAATGCGGTAAATTCGCTTGAAGAAGGCATTGGCATGGGGTTGTTTACCAATGATATGTATACTGAACTCTATGAGGGGGCAATGTGTATATGCAATCAAATGGAGCAGGAAAATTCACGAGAAGGCTGGCACGGTCTGATTCATAGTGACTTGGGGCTTGGGAATATTATAATACACGATGGTATTGTATCTCCTATAGATTTCGGCTTATGTGGTCATGGACCATTTTTATTTGACCTTGGAGGGCTTATGGGGACATTCGACTATACTCAGCTAAGAAAAGCGGTAATTGATGGATATTCAAAACATCGCCCACTTAATCAAAACGATTACCGTTCGATTGAAGCTTTCTTTATTGCAAGTATATATTTCTTTATGTCAATGCATTTGCATAACATTAAAATACATGAATGGTTTGGACGACGCTTGCCATTGGTCATATCAGATTATGTTCGTCCATTTATAAACGAAACTCGATTTTTGCATAAATTAACAGAAAGTGAGAGCGCCGTAGTATAAGCATAACATGATATTACATTAATTCACAATCTTCATAAGTGTCGACATAGTAAAATATGTTGAACTAAAAGTAGGGATATATATTAATATTTATATAATTGAATAAAGATACAATGTATTAAATATAAATTTGCTTATATTCTAAAAAAAGGGTGTGTGAAAAATGTTTGTGGCGTTCATATTAGGAATAAGTTATATGTTATTTGGGGTAACAACTTTTACCTTAAACAAGTATCAACGCAAAGAAACAAATTTGAAAAATATGGAGAAAAGGTATGGTAAAATTGATGAAAAGAAATTGTCTAAATCTGAAGGGTTTCATTATTTTTTTGTTGGTGGAATTTTTATAATTATTGGTATCATTACAAATAGTACAAACCATCATATATCATTCACTTGGGTTATAACATTCATATTATTAGGTTTGTTTTTTGATATTATTTATCATCTATTACGCAAGAAATATCTTGGCATTAAATAATTAAATAAAAGATTAATAAGCGGCTACAGCATTAACTGGGATATTTATAGTAGATTTAATTCTGAAATGCAAAAAAAATGTTCACTGCGTAATATTTAAACTGCGTTACAATGGTCTTATATGGTGTCACAACTGTAGAGTATTATGAATTAATGAAAAAGGTGGAGGGGCTATAGATGAAAGGTTTATTTTTAGTAGAACCAAATAAGGAATATCAAGAAAGTTTTAGAGATTATGTTTTAGTATATAGAGATATTAATGATAAAGACTATTATAAAATATATGAAAAGTCATTAGAAAACTTTGAAGAATATATAAATGATTTATATAATTATTCTCTGGGAATAAATTTACCTGAAGGTATGGTCAAAACTTCAACATTTTGGATGATTGATAATAATGTAGTTATTGGAGTAGTACGAGTTAGACGCCAAGAAATGGAACTATATGGACATATAGGATATGACATATCACCATATTATAGGAATAAAAGTTATGGAACACAAATTTTAGGTTTAGCATTACAAAAGGCTAAAGAAATAGGAATAAAAGAACCAATTATAACTCGTGAAGTAAACAACATTGCATCTAAAAAAACTATAGAAAAAAACAATGGTAAATTATTAGATATCATTTTTGATGAAAAAGACAATGTAGATGTATGTAAATATAGTATTACAATCTGGACAAGTTGAGTCACAATCTTCATAAAGGTCGGTGCGACAAGAAGTCGCTAATTAGTAGTGTTTCGTAAGAAACTGCGTTAGTTACTAAGCGTATCCTCGCTCGAAGCTGCACTCCGAGTAATTGGTTTGTAGGTTGCATGAGAGTTAATTATCTAAGGTCATTGCTTTACGCAGAAGCAATACTTGGTTAGGGGAAAAATGGAAAGTATAAATGAAAGTTGAACCTTTGTAATCTTCGTTAATGAAGATAAGCGTACTGCGGTATAACAAGCTTAATATGGATAGGAAAGATTGTATCGCACTCCAATCGTGCAGTAACCCATATATCCATCGGAGTAAAGAGGGATGCTTCCCCATTTGAATCTACTAATAGTGGAACTTGATAGGCCCTTTGTGTTCCTCGATAGAGGTAGGGTAATCGAAAGAGAACCACAATACCAGAGGGTAAGGGATAGTGGAGAAAGCGAATGCCAGTAGGACGAAAGTCCAGGGGAAAAGATAACTCGCTGGATAGAGTTTTATAACTCACTCGAAAGAGGGCAGACTTCCACATGGTCATCAACACGAAAGAAAACGTAAAGAGGAATCTTTTTTAAGGAGAAACATGTTATGAAAACTATTAATAAATTTAATACGTCGGCTGTTTCTCCACATATAGAGAGCTGGTCATTAATAGACTGGACGAAAATATATGAATATGTGAAGAAACTTCGCCAACGGATTTTTCGTGCCGAACAGTTGGGAAACAAAAGAAAAGTAAGAAAACTTCAAAGGCTAATGATTAGAAGTAATGCTAATTTGCTACTTTCAATAAAAAGAGTTACACAAATTAATAAAGGTAAAAAAACAGCTGGTGTTGACGGTCAAATTGCAATCACTTCAAGTGATAGATTGAGATTGTATAATCTTCTCAAGAAATATAGTATTAAACATATTAGACCAAAGCCAGTTAAGAGAGTATATATCCCTAAGAAAAAGGGTAAGATGCGACCTTTAGGAATACCAGTTATAAAAGACAGGATATTTCAAAACATAGTTAAAAATGCTCTTGAGCCACAATGGGAAGCAAAATTTGAACCTTCTTCATATGGATTCAGACCTAAGCGGAGAACCCAAGATGCTATTGTAAATTTATTCACTAAACTGTCATCAAGAAGTACAAGACAATGGGTATTTGAGGGCGATTTCAAGGGTTGCTTTGATAATCTCAATCATCAATACATTATGGACTGTTTAACGGGGTTTCCTGCTAAAGATACTATATATAAATGGTTGAAAGCAGGATATGTTGATAATAATTCATTCAATGATACACATTCTGGAACCCCGCAAGGTGGGCTTGTCTCACCTTTATTAGCCAATATAGCCTTGCATGGTATGGAAGAAGAGCTTGGCGTAAAATATTACCTCGATAGAGGTAATCATATATTAGCCAGGAACTCGGTTGGAGTAGTAAAATATGCTGATGATTTTGTAATTGTATGCAAAACAAAAGAGGATGCTATAGATATGTATCAAAATCTCAAACCATACCTTGATAAAAGAGGGCTGACACTTGCAGATGAGAAGACTAAAGTTTCGCATATTAGTGAAGGATTGGATTTTCTTGGATTCAATCTAAGACAGTATAAAACTAATAACGGTATGCGATTATTAATAAAACCATCAAAGGCAAGTATAAAAAAAGCCAGAGAAACAATAAAGAATGTGTTTATACAACTGCGAGGGAAACCAGTCGGTGACTTAATAAAAAAATTAAACCCAATAATAAGAGGTATAGGAAACTACTGGTCAAGCCAAGTTGCAAAAAAGATATACGGCAACATCGACAGTTATATATGGATTAAGATAAGAAAGCATTTGAAAATTTTACACCCCAAGAAGTCGTTTAAATGGATTTACCAAAAGTATTTCAAAGCAGATAATACAGGGGTTAGTAAAGATAAATGGATACTAACAGACCCTCATGATAAAAAGACTCAGTTATTTAGAATGAGTTGGATACCAATAGTGAGACACTCTGTAGTTAAATTCAACAATAGCCATGATGATGCTAGTTTAAAAGAGTATTTTGAGAAAAGAGACAAGAAGGAGTTCATTAAAGACAATGTTTTGAGCAGAAGGAAGGTAGCAAAATCCAGTAATTACAAATGTAGAGTATGCAAACAATCATTAGTGGGAGAAGAGTCTTTAAAGATTAATCAAATTGTACCTAGTAAATTAGGCGGTGATGAAAGGTATGACAACTTGGAATTATTACATAAAAGTTGTCAGCGATACCACCGAACACTACTTGAAAAATATGGAGGAGGAAGAGATTTACCAAAAATCGTCACCTACTTCAAAAATAATCAAATAGAACCTAACAGCAAAGAAGGACACAAACTGATTAAGAAGGCGTTCAAGAAGTTCAAATACCAACTTGTTTGAGGTAAAAAGATGGCTTGAGCCGGATGTGTGGCAACATACAAGTCCGGTTCTTAGGGGGGAAAGGAGCCGTAAGGCTCCCTACCTACCCGACTCATAACAACTGTAAGAATTACTTAAGAAATCAATTAAACTGGACAGGTTATGTCTAAAATCAGAAGTATTTTTATCGAAAACATACGGAAAAGGGGGATATGTTTTGATTAATCTAGCGTGTAATTATAGTCTTGAAACTGAAGAACTTGTTAGAGATAATAAAATTCAAATTGATTATTTTAAGTTCCCTGCATTGGCCTTTGATATGAATATTCTAAAAAGTTATGACTTATCTGAATTTCAAAGGTTTGCTTTTGATGTAAAGAAAATAAAACCCATTTTATATCATGGATTGTGCCCGTCACCACATAATATTTGTTCCACTAATTTTAAAAATGAATTACAAGTAGACATTATTAATAAGATGATTGAGATGACGGGCACCCCAGGTATTTCACTACATTTAGCTGGTGCTGATGAAAAAATTACTAAAGAAGAGCTTATAAAAATAGTAGTTAGTAATATTGAGTTCTTAAAATCAAAGTTTAAAGGATTAAATTTTATTACACTTGAAAATGTGGAAAAAAGCAATTCAATTTTCGTTACAGACCCAGATGTTATTTCACGAATCATAAGGCAAGCTGATACTAACTTTTTGCTAGACGTAAGCCATGCATTTTGCTCTGCATATGATAGAAGTGAAGACTTTATATCATATATACATAAACTTCCACTAGAGAAAGTGTATGAAATCCATATTAATGGCTGGGCAGAAAAAAATGGAGATATCATGTCTCATATAAAAATAAATAAAATGGGTTATGATGTTCTAAAGCATGTACTTGATTATTGTTCTCCTAAAATTGTTACTCTTGAATATGGAAGACATGATGATAGAATTGGCATAGGCTGTCCTGTTATGACACCTAATAATATAAGTCATAAAGCGAAAAATGAGATTATAGAACAGATTAATGATTTGAAGGAAATTATATACAGATATTAATTTATTACTCAATATTAGGTTTAAATAATATAGGGCAATAACATAGGAGAAAATGTTCATAAAGTTCGTCATAAACAATTTTAAAAATTACTGAAAATGATATAAATTGGACAGTTTATTTCTATAATGAGAAGTCAAAAAAGTGTAAAACTAGATAGGTGTAGGGCATATCAGCGATATATGAAGACATTTCTCAGTTAAAGAGTTGCTTTAAACTTGTAGAAAATAGCTAAGTATAAAGTATTTTGAAGGAGAATTATTATGTGGTTTGTTTGGATAATAGTAGGCATTTTCTCAATTATCACTATGATTCTGTTGTGTGGTAAATGTTCTTTCTTAGTAGCAGGTTATAACATGATGAGTAAAGATGCGAAAGAAAAATATGATGAGAAAAAGGTGTGTAAAGGTGCGGGGGTTACAATGTTATTGATTAATCTCCCGTTAATCTTTATTGCTTTATATTTTCAATTATTCACTTCTGGCTACAAAACAGCGGGAACGTCAGATAGTTTTACTACGGCAATTGGATTATTATTTGCAATATATGTAGTCGCCGTTTGTGCGATAAGTGGCTCTAAGGGATTAAAAGGTCGTGAAAAAAAATAGAGATTATGAGAATAATCTGTATCTAAGTTAATTCATTAAGAGAACATTGGATTAATATAACACAAGTTCAAAACGTATAAATTGTAATTTAAACTAAGAAGTTGTTTCGTATCTTTCTTTAAGTTCGTCATAAACAACTGTTAGATAAGCAAAGAAATTCGAGAAACTGGACAGGTTATGTCTATAATCGGAAGTTGGGAAAATTAAAATTTATTTGATGAGTGTGTAGAATATCAGAGATATCTGAAAAGTCATGTTTTATAAAGAAATTTCTAAGTAAAAGAGTAACGGAGATATGTCGAACCTGTATTTTGTTGCGATGAAACTACTAAATATAAAATGGAAGGAAATGATATAATGGAAAAAAAGATATATTATATATTAGGTACAGTATTTATTGCTTTAATTGCTATTTTTTATATTTTTCAAATGAATTTTTATGTTTTTGGACAAATTACAGTTTGGATAACTAATGTCCTTTATATAGTAGCACTTGTTGCAGTGATTAAACTTGCCATTAAAGCAACTCAAGCACTCGATATTTACATAAATGATAAGAAAAATATCAGATAATAGTTTCGTAATCTTCTAAAGATTCGTCATAAACAACTGTAATAATTACTAATGAAATTAGATAAATTGGGTAGGTTGTGTCTATAATGGGAAGTTCAAGTTCCCAAAAGCGGGGATAAGCCATCCTAGTAAAAAATTGCGACTTAATGACAAAATAAATTTCTGGGGGGGAATATTATGTATCAATATTATAAGGGTTTTATTATTAGAGAAGGAGCAGATGGACTTAAATCGGATATGATTAAGAGGATGTACACCGAGGTTGGTTGGGTGGCTTCAAATCAACCACAATGGCAAGATGAAAAGTACGAAATCTGCTTTAAAAATTCATCGTGGGTTTTCACTGTATGGGATAATGAAGACATAATTGCAATGGTAAGGGTTGTATCAGATAGAGTTATGACTGCAACTATTCAAGACCTTGCTGTTAAAGATGCATATAGAGGAAAAGGCATTGGTAAAAAATTAGTAGGTTTATGTTTACAGAAGTTACCTCATGGAAATTGGTGGGTACATACAACTCCTGAAAATTATGATTTCTATAAAAAATGTGGATTTGAGGTTTCTCCAATATCTGAAAGTGCAACACTAGCATATATGGGGTTTATAAAGGCACGATTAGAAGGACATAGATAATATTTCATATTTTTCATATAAAGCGAATTATTTAAAGAGGTGAAAATAATGATTATACGTTTAGCAAAAGTTGATGATAAAGAAAAAATATATAGGTTAATAGCACAGTTTAGAATAGAGTTAAAACAACTTAAAGGAATTACATCGACACCTAAAATAGACCAAGCCAAGGAAGAATTTAAAGAATATATAGAGGCTAAATTTCCTATTTTTGTCGCTGAAGATAATAGCAAAGAACTATTAGGATATTTAGTTTGTAGAATTGATAATAGTGTAGTTTGGGTAGAATCTCTATTTGTTTCTAATAGTGCAAGGAAAAATGGAATAGCCTCAAAATTATATAAAAAGGCAGAGAACATTGCAAAAGAATTGGGTAGCACTACAGTTTTTAACTGGGTACATCCTAATAATGATAAGATGATAACATTTTTATCTAAAATGGGATATAACGTTTTAAATCTTATTGAAATAAGAAAACCATGGGAAAATGAAATATTAAATCAAAAAATATCTGTTGGAAATCATGAGTATAAATACTAACGTTAGGTCAGAATATTCATTTATTGTTCAAAATCGTATTTCTACGATGGTTGAACAATTGTAAAATATTGCGAAATACATTAAGGAGGATTATGATGGGCATTTCCGTTGATGAACTTTTTACATTGAGAGAATTAGACGCACAAGCAATATTTGGAGGGGTTAAGCATCCTTGGGAAGTTCTTACAAGAATTAATACTTTCATTTTTGAGTACGCAAAAACTCTGCCAAATGATTTTGAAAGAATAGAGGAATTTATATGGGTTGGCAAAGGCACTACTATTGAAAAAAGTGCTCTGATAAAAGGTCCAGCGATTATTGGTTATAATTGCGAAATCAGGCATTCCGCTTACATTAGAGAAAATGTTATCATTGGTAATGATGTTGTCGTTGGAAACTCAACTGAAATTAAAAATTCAATTCTCTTTAATAAAGTGCAGGTTCCGCATTATAATTATGTTAGTGATTCAATATTAGGGTATAAATCCCATTTGGGGGCAGGTGTAATAACCTCTAATTTAAAGTCCAATGGAACGTTAGTAAAAGTAAAATATGGTATAGGTATTATTGAAACTGGTTTAAGGAAATTTGGTGCAATTTTAGGTGATTCATCGGAAGTAGGATGTAATACAGTTTTAAACCCAGGGACAATATTAGGAAAAGGTAGTATTGTTTATCCATTATGTTCTGTGAGGGGTTATATTCCAGAGAATAGTATTTTGAAAAATAGTGGTAAAATTGTAGAGAGAAAATAAAGTCAAGAAACCAGAATATCGTATTATTTCAAAAGTGAATTTTACTGTGTTTTAATTCGTATTTTTCTTCAAATCCGTCACACTGGTAAGTTATGACGAAATAAAGCTTGTTCATGTGTTTAGCATGAATAAGCTTTATTTTTGTAACTTGAAAAAATTACAGGTAAGAATTTTCGTAAAGCACGCTTTACATTTACCATATTTTGATATATAATTCTTATGTAAGGTTAACTTTACATAAGAAGAGGTGTTGATATGAAAAATCGTATAAAAGAATTAAGAGAGAGAAGAAACTTAACACAAGAAGATTTAGCAAAATTATTAGAAACTTCAAGACAAACTATAATATCACTAGAAAAAGGAAAATATAATCCCTCTATTATACTCGCTTACAAAATATCAAAAGTATTTAATAAAATAATTGAAGAAATATTTATTTTTGAATAGGAGGTCTATTGAAATGGAAAATAAAAAGAAAACTGATTCTATAATTATAGGGGCTGGAATATTTGCAATATATTTTATAGGTGAAGGAATTTTCGGGTTTATTACTAAAAAGAATGGTTATTGGGTTCCGCTTGTTATAGGTATCCTATCATTTTTGTACCTTATATATTTATTGAAGAGAACAAAAAGTAATTTAAACGAAAGGTATGAAGATGAAAGAAAGAAATTTATAAGTGAAAAATCTTCAAGCGTTAGTTACAGTATACTTTTTGCAGTTATTCTTATATATAGTGAACTAATAAATGCAAACAAGATTATTATTAATACTTATGATTCACTTATGATAATTATGGGTATTGCACTAATAATAAAACCTATTGCTTTTTTGATTTGTAAATATAAATATTAATTATGTAAACATGAGTAGTACAGAATAATATTTAATTCACAATATTCTAAACGGATGATACAAACAACTGTTAGAATTACTAAAGTAATGGATTAATTCTGCGTTTTTTATATATTCTTCAACTTCC
>NZ_JAAMNH020000003.1 GCF_011065935.2 Clostridium estertheticum
ACAATGAATATGAGGATGGTGCATAAGATTTTGTCCCCACGTATGTAAAATAGAGGTAAATCCCAGTGTTCCACCTAGATATTTTTTGTCAGATGCTAATTCTGTAAGAGTTTCAGCGACAGCTTTAAATAAAAGAGTATATAGCTCCTTTTGATTTTGATATACTATTAAATTTATGGTATCTGGAATGGTAAATACAACATGAAAGTATCCAACGTTAAGTAAATTACTTTTCTGAGAGTCAACCCAACGTTCTTTAGCAAGATTTTGACATTTAGGACAGTGTCTATTGCGACAAGAGTTGTAAGAAATCTTAGTACTTCCACAGCTTTCACATTTGTCTATATGACCACCTAATTGGGAAGTCCTACATTTTTCAATTGCAGACATAGCTTTTAGTTGAGCAAGTGTAAGCTTATGTTTTTCACGATATTCTGTACCATATTGTTGAAAAATATCTTGAACTTCAATCATTATTCTTATGCGTTTTTTTCGCTGATTTTTTCAACATGTCGAGAGGACTTTTTACATTTAAGGATTCAATA
>NZ_JAAMNH020000004.1 GCF_011065935.2 Clostridium estertheticum
TAGTAAGGTATTTGCAAAGTTTAAGTTTGGTAGTTTTGTTTCGATTTCCTAACAAACCATAGTGCCTAATTTTCATAAATCCACTTGGTAGTATATGAATCAGAAATCTACGGATAAACTCATCAGAAGAAATGGTCATTAGTTTACACTTGCTACTTTCTTTGTAATCACGCCATCTGAATGTAACATTACCATTTTCAATATTGATGATACGATTATTAGATATAGCAACTTTGTGAGTATATCTACCTAAATATTCAACCACACATGCAGCTTTTTTAAAAGGTGGTTTGCAATAAACAACCCACTCTTTTGAATATATAGAGGAAAGTAAATTTTCAAATTCATTATCATTGTAAAGATATTGCTGACTACCATAAAAATTAAGCTTATTTTCATTGTATAGTTGTTTGAGATAATATAGAAATTTGCCTCTGAATTTGCGAGAAAGCACTTTAACTGGGATGAAAAACTTTTTTCTACTACTTACCCATTTTCCTATTGAAGATAACCCTCCACCGGGTACAAT
>NZ_JAAMNH020000005.1 GCF_011065935.2 Clostridium estertheticum
CAACCTTGGATACTAATTTAAATTGTAAACAAATACCTCGCCACCGCAGAAATCGTAAGTTCCCAAATATTCTTACTAAAGATGAAATTCAAAGCCTCTTCAATGCCTGCGATAATTTAAGAGATAAATCCATCTTAATGACCCTCTACGGTGCAGGATTAAGACTTAACGAAGTCTCATGTCTAAAAGTTTCAGATATTGATAGTAAAAAAATGCAACTATTTATCCGTAATGGTAAAGGTTCCAAAGATAGATATGCATTACTTTCACAGGACAATCTAGAAATACTCAGAGATTACTGGAAAGAATACCACCCTAAAGAATGGCTTTTTTATAGCAGAAATAATACCGGCACCCATATTAACTCCAGATCAGTACAAAAC
>NZ_JAAMNH020000006.1 GCF_011065935.2 Clostridium estertheticum
CACCATACAAAAAACGAAGTCCACTATTATAGGAATTAACACTTCCAGAGGTAAGTTTTTTTTCTGTTGTGAGATAGTGAAGAAATTCTCTAATATCTTTTTCATAAAGTTCAGTTGCGGGTTTATCAAAGTGGTTTTGAAAGATTTTGCATTTGGTATAGTACTCATCTTGAGTATGTTTGCTTAAACCCCTGAGTTCTACATCAAACTTTAACTTTTCTAAAACTTGTTCTTTTGTCATAAATAAAACAACTCCTTTAAAGTTGAATTTTTTCCAATCTAAAGGAGTTGTATACAATAAACAAA
>NZ_JAAMNH020000007.1 GCF_011065935.2 Clostridium estertheticum
TTAGTTGAGCAAATAGTTAAGCTCAAAGTGATAAACACATAATAACATCATTAACTATAGAAATGTAGGCATAGTTTCCCCTACCCCATAATGCAATTTTTTTAATATTATGCAGTTTGTATAGTTGTAGGAGGAGATCTGGAAAATAATGTACACCGACTAAGGTTGTCTGAACCACAGTGTGGACACTTGGATAAATCTCTTCCTGTGATATTTTTGATTAACTGGAGCGTTGATATTTTTTCTTTAAGTAAAATAGGTGTAT